>OMJF01000164.1 GCA_900299285.1 Anabaena sp. 54
GGCGGTCCTGGGGCAAAAACCATTACCGGAGGTCTGGGTAATGATTTCTTCGTGTTTACCAATCTCCGAGATGTGGGACAACGGATTACGGATTTTACTGTGGGAGAAGATAAAATTGTTCTGACTACATTACTCAGCAGTATAAGTTATAATGGCACTAATCCTATTGCAGATCAATACATCAGATTTGTAGCGGGAACAGGTATTAATGCTAATAGTACCTTTTTGCAAATTGATCGAGATGGGAGTTTAGGTAGTGCCATATTTAAGAACTTCCTTCAACTTGATAACATCACTACTACCCAGTTAAATAACGTCAACAATTTTGTTTTTTAACATTTTCTATCAGGAACTCTATGTTAACTCAATTCAAAAACCCTCTGATCACCATCGGTATCACCCTGGTATCTGGTCTCACTTCCGTAGCAATCTCTGCTCCTGCTTACTCTATCACCTTAGTTGATTTGAATACCTTTACCTCCATTGGAAATGTTACTAGTAGCAACACAGTTATTAAATCAGGTTCATTGTCTAACGATCCACCTCCAGTGACGGTTGTAATAGGTGGTGGTGATGGTAGTTTGGAGAAATTTTTGGATATTAGTCCGACCGTTTTTGAAACGGCTATCCCAAATACTACTTATGGTTCAGCTATCAAAAAAACCCAGAGTTTTAATGCGGGTGATAAGTTCAGCTTTAACTGGATATTTGACACATCAGATGAGGATCAGGCTTTTGTGTCCATTGGTAATAATATCGCCGTCTTGTCTGGTAGTAATCCTTATAGCTATACCTTTCCAACCTCTGGCAGTTATCAAGTTGCAGTGGGCGTTTTGGACGTTAGGGATTCAACAGGGGTATCAACCCTAACCCTAAGTAACGCTCAAATTCAGGCTGTTCCCTGGGAAACTGATACCCTGCCAGTATTAGGTAGTACAGTTCTTTTTGGTATTGGTGTTTGGGCTAAACGTAAATACGCTAGGAATTCCCAGTCTTGACACTCCCTAATTAATAATTTTTCTAGTATGGCTATCAAAGTTGGAGATACCGCTCCTAATTTTAACCTACCTGCCCAAAATGGCAAAAATGTCAGTCTGGCAGATTTTCGTGGTCAAAAATCTGTTGTCCTCTATTTTTATCCCAAGGATGATACACCAGGATGTAGTATAGAATCTTGCGCTTTTAGAGATCAATATGAGGTATTTCAAGCTGCTGGGGCTGAAGTTATTGGTGTGAGTGGTGACTCTAGCAACTCTCATCAAAATTTTGCCCATAAGTACAATTTACCTTTTACACTTTTAAGTGATCAGGGCGACAAAGTAAGAAAAAAGTACGGTGCTACTACTGCTTTTGGTTTGATTCCTGGAAGAGTCACATACCTGATTGACAAAAATGGGATTGTTCAATATGTGTTTGATTCCATGTTTAATTTTAAAGGTCACGTTGAAGAAGCATTAAAAACTCTGCAACAGTTACCGGTGTAGTAATAAGCTGTTACCCATCTGAATTTGACATCGGAATCTAGCTAGATGTTGTGGTGCGGGCATCTTGCCCGCTAGAATCATACAAATTAAATCTAGAATCAGGCAAATTAAATGCAGTACAGCTTATACTTGACAATAATCACTTCTAAACAGAAGACTAAGATAAGACATTGTAGAGACACTTCACGAAACGTCTCTACCCATGAATAGTTTAATCAGACTCTATTTGGAGTGAGACTTTTCTGTGACACCAATATTGGCGTTAGCTGATTTGCCATTTCTGCCGTTAGCATGACCGTTATTGCGAGGTTGAATTACCCCATAACCGCCGTGGTTACGTTCATAAATAACATTAATCTCGCCTGTTTCCGCGTTATGGAACATATAAAAGTCATGTCCCACCATTTGCAATTGTTCTTGGGCTTCTGCCACTGTCATAGGGGGCATGGAGAAGTATTTGGTGCGAACTACCTCTTGGGGTAATTCCGGGCTGCGATCGCCTATTAAATCCGCTGCAACGGTTTCTGGTGCTACTGCTTCGTTAGTTGATATAGGTTGGGTTTTATGATCCTGTCTTTTTTCTTTATATTTCCGCAATTGTCGAGCAATTTTGTCTGCAACTAAGTCAATACTTGCATATAAGCTTTCGCTGCTTTCTTCTGCCCGGATAATACTACCATTAGCATAAATAGTTACTTCCGCCGCCTGTTTTGTACTAATGCGGGGATTGCGAGCCACGCTCAAATGGACATCCACTTCATTGGTGATGTTCTGAAAGTGATTAACCGCCTTTTCAATTTTTTGATGCACATATTCTCGGATTGCATCAGTGATTTCAATGTTTTTACCGTGGATGACAAGTTTCATGTAAACTCTCCCGCTCAATATTATATGTGATGTTTTTGGGTAGGAATAGAGATGGCGTTCAGGTCTATACTACTACCGACACAAGTAACAAGTTTTTTAAAACACTGGCTCTTTGGTGTTTCCCTGTTTTGTCGCATCTTTAAGTTGGCACTATTCATCGTCTTAATTTTAGTTTTTATCCCTGACGACGACTCCCAACTGGTTGTTAAGCAATGGGCTGTTCAACCACAACTATGGAATTAGGCAATTTAAAATATGGTTTTTTAAGCGCCCCCTGCTGTGCAATTTTAAAACATAGGATTACGTACTTCTGTCCCTGTCTCTTGGTCTTGTTCCCTATTGTAGAGAAAATGTGACCAATTTGGGAGGTTCGATCCTGATTGATGCAAATCAATTCTGGGAACATCATTAGTCAGCGTTATTGATGTCTCTTGTCTAGGTTTGATACTTTTGGCAAATTCCTCCCAGCACCATTGAGGTTATATATTCAAACTAGCACTTTATTGGTTGTGAAGTATGTTTCCTTGACGTTACTTTAAAATCCTTTGCATACCTTGACATTTGTTCTTGATATTTTTGTCAAGTGAGCGCTATAGATGTTCAGTGAGGTAGTTAGTCAAGTTAAATTTCCTGTTTCCTGATGATTTATCATACTCAATTTCCACCGTACCGTTGTTTACTATATAATCCTGGTTTAATGCCATACATAATCGCTCATCAGTGGCAGCGATCGCTAGTTACTGAGCGTATTCACAACCCTGAACTGGATGATGTACTGATTTTGCTGGAACATCCCCCTGTTTATACCTTGGGGACAGGATCAAACCCAGAATTTATTAAATTTAATCTTGACAAATGTAACCATGATGTGCATCGCATTGAAAGAGGTGGTGAGGTTACCTATCACTGTCCGGGACAAGTGGTCGCTTATCCGATTTTAAACTTACGTCGTTATCGTCAAGATTTGCATTGGTATTTACGCCAACTTGAGGAAGTGTTAATTCGCGTTTTATCACATTATGATTTGCCCGGTGAACGTATTGCTGGTTTTACTGGTGTTTGGTTAGAAGGATACAAGGTTGCTGCTATAGGTATTAAAGTTAGTAAATGGATTACTATGCACGGTTTTTCCTTAAACGTTTGTCCAGACATGACAGGATTTCAGCACATTGTCCCCTGTGGCATTGTGGATAAACCAGTCCGTAGTTTGGCAGCATGGCTTCCCGATATTACTTGTCATGAAGTGTCTGCTGTAGTTAGTCAGTGTTTTAGTCAAGTATTTAATGTCAAATTAGTTGCAGCTAAATCAGAAAAATTAGGGAAGGGGGAATAGATCAAATGAGGCTAGTAATTGGTAATTGGGAAAAGGCAATACAATGATTTAAAGTGTAAATTATACTCTAGAGGAGAAAATGGTAAAATTTGATTTTGGTCGTTTATGTGTGCTGATTAGTTTAATTTGTGGTTTATTAGTTGGTTGTAGTGGGAATGAGGACAGAAATCAAATTATGCGAGTAGCTACTGAACCCGCATTTCCACCTTTTGAGTTTCAGGGTAAAAACGGAGAATTAGCAGGTTTTTCTATTGACTTAATAAAAGCTATAGCTACTGCGGCTCATTTCCAAGTAGAATTTCAGAGCTTACCTTTTGATGGGATTATTCCAGCACTACAAGCTAAAACCGTAGACGGTGCTATCAGTTCCATAACTATCACCCCAGAAAGGGCGAAAACAGTCGCTTTTTCCCGTCCTTATTTTAAAGCAGGTTTAGCGATCGCTGTTCGCAAAGATAATCAAAATATTACAAATTTTCAAAGTCTGCAAAATCACAAAATTGCTGTCCAAATTGGGACAACTGGCGCAAAAAAAGCTGAAACTGTGACAGGTGCGGAAGTTCGCAGTTTTGACTCTGCACCTTTAGCTCTGCAAGAATTACAAAATGGTAATGTTGATGCAGTTATTAATGATGCACCAGTGACTTTATATGCTATTAACACGGGTAATTTACAGGGAATTAAAGTTATCCAACAACTATTAACTGAGGAATTTTACGGAATTGCAACGGCTAAAAACTCTCGTGATTTACCTTTGATTAATCAAGGTTTAAGTACAATTTTAGAAAGCGGTAAATATCAACAAATTTACCAAAAATGGTTTAAATCTGCACCGCCAATATTACCAGAAAGATTACCTGATGGGAATGAGAATACAAATAAAATTAATTCTTTTATTGTATTTTGGCAATCTTTACCAACTTTATTAAATGGTGCATTAGTTACATTGCAATTAGCATTTATTTCCGGTTTATTTGGTTTAATTAGCGGTTCTTTGATGGGGATAATTCGTCTTTCTAAAATTAAACCTTTGCGGTTTTTAGCTAGGGCTTATATAGACTTTTTTCGAGGTACACCTTTATTAGTACAAATATTTATGATTTACTTTGGTTTACCAGCGATTTTTCAAGAAATCGGTTTTAATTTGACTTTAAATCGCTTTATCGCTGGAGTAGTTGCGTTAAGTTTGAATAGTGCAGCTTACGTTGCAGAGATTGTGCGCGGGGGAATTGAATCAATTGAAAACGGACAAACAGAAGCAGCTAAATCATTAGGTTTAAATCCTCTACAAACGATGACTTATGTGATTTTTCCCCAAGCATTTCGACCCATGATTCCACCTTTAGGAAATGAATTTATTAGTTTATTAAAAGATACCAGTTTAGTTGCAGTTATTGGGTTGGAGGAATTATTTAGAAAAGGACAATTAATTGTTTCTGAAAACTATCGCGCTTTGGAAATTTATGCCGCTGTGGCTGTAGTTTACTTATGTTTAACTTTGATTTCCTCTCAATTTTTTAGTAAGTTAGAAATATGGATGAATCCCAGCGGTAAAAATTTATAAATTCTCATGAGGTCATATCATGTCTGCCCAATCACTTACGATAATGAAACCCCCCTGTTGCGTAAGTCCGGCTTTTGTTGGGTTTTACTTCATTCTACCCAACCTACGTATATAAAATATGCAAAATATACAGCGCCAATCCCTCTATGGTGAAGGTTGACGCTGTACGGGTTGATATTTATCTATTATCCGCTAGGGTCTTTTTCGGCTGACCCTGATGTTATTAAAATTAATAATCGCCTATTTTTCAAAAACTATAGATTTTCTTAAGTATTTCTTTATATTTAGTTTCCTGATGAATTATGAACCTTTGTAAATATTTGTATCGTAGGAAAGACTAATTACCTGTGTTTTTTGTCGTTAATAGATGCACCTAATATCTCTGATATCCAAACTTCAATATTGCGGACAGGATGGGAACGGATGGCTGTAAAATCAGGATGGATAATTGGCTCTACTAAAATTGTAAACATTCCTAAACGATTACCCGCTAATACATCTGTAAACAAGCGATCGCCCACCATACCTACTTGATGGGCGGGTAAATTCATGCCTTGTAATGCAGCCCGAATTTTTCGTCGGGAGGGTTTGGCCGCGCCTAAGTAGTACGGTAAATCTAGAGAACGGGCAATACCACCGATTCTGGCTTCACTTAAATTATTACTAACTAACCACAATGCTGTACAAACACGGATTTCTTCTACCCATGCTTGTAATTCTGGGAAAGTAGAACTCGTGGTCATGGGTACTAAAGTTTCATCCACATCCAATACTAGCCCTTTTAGCCCATATTGTTGGATTACCTCTGGTGTCAGCGTTAAAACTGAACCTGCCAAAATCAAGTTAGGCTGTAATAGATGGTTGCGAGTCATAATTTTTGTATAGTTACCATAGGATCGAGAATATCTCACACAAATTTTCTAAAGCGCAAATAATTAGAAATACAAAGGTTAAATTTAGCAATTTCATATTTTAATTTAGTAACACCATTTTCAGCATGGGAGCAAGGGTTGAGAATTTTGCAAGTCCTCTGATTCCTCGCTCCTAGATGCTTAAATTTGGGAATTACAGGGGTTTCCGCTCTTATGAGGTACATCTTACAGCTATTTTCAGGTAAATAAACCACAAACCGACCTCTCTGGTAAACCTCTCTCCTGCAAGAAGAGAGGCTTTGATTTACCCCCCTTCCCTACCAGGGAAGGGGCTGGGGGTTAGGTCTAATAATTGTGGCTCAAGTACATGAAAACTGCTGTAAGCACCCTCCTCAATCCCCCCGCAGCGGGGGGAGGAAAAGGATAAACTTTTAATATTGGCGGGGGTTGGGGGGGGGGGGTTTGTACCTCATAACATCGGGAAGTGCTGTAATTACTCAACTTCATTAAAAAGATGTTCTTCTAAGAGGGGTTGAAATTTGCGGAACTCTTCGGGAGAAAGTAATTCTGGTTCACCAGTTTTAGTAATTCTGGCAAAAAAGAGTAGGGGGTCTAGGGGAGTATAAATTGCATACTCCTGGTCGTCATGATAAAAATTGGCAATTTCCATTAATTGCTCTGGTTCTAAGCCGTTTTCTTCGTCTTCAATTTCTAAAGTGAAGAATTTAGACTCGTCCTCAGGAGGTAACTCTCCTGCTACGGTTAAGGCATAAGCAGTATTTTTGAGAATCAGGTTTTGCTCAGAAAGAACTGCTTGAGCCGTGCCGAATATTTCCTCAATGATATCATCATCTTCTACTAATACGGCCTCTTCTTCATCGCCGTCACTTTGCCAAGCAAATATTTCTATGGGTGTATCCACAGGCAGAAGCAGAACATAGTTTTCTCCATCTACGGATAGATTATGTTCGATGTAACATTCTAGGGTTCGTTTTAGCTCATCTGTTAAAATTAGAGAACTTTCAGAATCGTGATCATTGTCTTCAGGAAATGGAGATGAATACATAGTTGGATTATGTAGCTGTAATAATACTCTTAAATATGGAAATCATGAAACTGCTTGCGGACAGTTGATGTCAACCATAAATTGAGAGATAGAAGTAATAGTTTTTAGAATACCATGTAAAAAGGGATCACTCATCAGTAAATGTTACTGCCCCTGTACTAAACTGCGTCTAACATCTAACCACTGTTGTAAAATCAATGCAGCAGCTTTACGATCAATTAAACCCTTATTTCTAGACGGGGAACGATTCTCAGCTATCAGCAGTTGTTCTGCTTGCAAGGAAGTTAACCTTTCGTCCATATATTCTAAGGGAAGTTGGAGCGCCGAAGCCAGTCTAGAGGCAAATTTTTGCACATGACGGGCTTGAACACCAATAGTACCATCCATTGAATATGGTAAACCAACAACAAGAATTTGCACCCGTCGCTGGTTGACTATTTCCTGGATTTGTGCTACATCTTCGACAAAGGAACGACGCTCAATGGTGGTGATACCCGTAGCAATTAAACCTGTTCCATCACATCCCGCTAAACCGATGCGTTTACTACCAACATCTACACCTAAAGCGGAGATAAATGATTTTGATTGCTGGGGAGAAATCACGTTATTGTTGTTCATGGGCTTGATCTGTGGCTGAGTCTATGGCAGAGGGTGTATCTATATGAGAAATTTTATGGGTGAAAGCCACAATTTCTGACTGATCTGGTATAGCTCTTTCTGGCTGTACCTGTTGTGTTTGCGGTATCCATGACATTCCCCCAGGTATGGGTTTGCGGGTTGGTTGCAGTCCTTGTAACATTTCTTGCCACTGAAGCCCCTCTAGGGAGACAAATTTTGATTCTCTGAGTTTATGCCACACTGAACGAGACATGATCAGGGTATGTTCTCGACGTTTAGCACCAATACGCTCTAAGTATTCCTCCCGTTCTGGTTGATAGTCTGAAGAAGCTAATTGTAACCCTTGTTGGGGAAAATCTTGGGCAATGCGAGCTAATTGAGACAATAATTCAGGATACAACCAAGTATAAGCGGGATGAACTGTGAGAGTTGCTACATGAGGATTTTCCCCGGTGCGGTCAAGTTGCACCTGAAAATAACCAATGGCTGCTTTGCGCTGGGGTTCAAAGACATAGCCACTGACAACTTCAGTTTTTTTCACCCACTGCTTGATAGCATCAATTATGGCCCCAAATAAAGTAGTTTTAAAGTCGTGGGTGTGACGGTCAAATACTTGCCTGACTAAAGGAGGCATGGATGCTGTATCTAGTTGATATAATAGAGGAGCATCAGCATTACTCACTGGCAAAAGATTCGGTAAATCTGGTTCAGTTTGGATTAATTCGGCTAAACTTAGGGGACTAATTTCCCAGTATGTCATTTCTGCTAAACGTTGAAATCCATTATGCCGATAAAGTGCTAAGGCATCAACATCATTAACGTTAACTTCTAGTATCCACGTCCGCGCTTCTAAAATTGATTCAAAGCAATGGCGTAGTAGTTGAGAACCTACCCCCATGCGATCGCCGTTTCGTGCTAACATGACTTGATTAACTCGCCAAGTGCTACGAGTCCGGTTAAAGGGTGATACTTGAATCATTCCTAACAGTATTCGTCCCTGTTCGGCGATATAGCCCCAGAAGCGGTATTGTAATGGGTTAGGAAACCAACTCAAGAATTTCAGTAACCCATACCAGCGCCGTAGCCACTGCATTTCACTTATAGATTCAGTAGCTGCTTGGGGGGAAAGATGAGATAATGATTCTTGAGTCAGGGATTCAATTCCGTCCAAATCTCGGTGTTGAACTGGTCTGATAATAATACTGGGGTTACTAGGAAGTAATGAAGTCATTTTAATTCAAGCCGCTATTTAACCTTTACAAAAACAAAATATATTAGTTATGTTATAATTATTATCTTATAATGTCATTTTTATTTTAACGGGTTTTTGCTCTTAGGTCTTATTTCCAAAGAGTGATTTTCTTAACTAAACACTTAAAAAAATATCAAAAGCAGAAACTGCGATTATACCCTTAAAGTGAAAACCACAAATATCTGCTTTTATTCTATGTTAATTTTGCTAAAAATATTTGACTAAATATGACTATGTTTTTGTTATTTAAACCTACTACTTTTAAATCTAGAGACTTTCTATAGACTTTGACGAGAAGCGAACTTTTCAAAGTCCGCCTGGGTTTGATGAAGTAATTGTTGACGACTATCTTGTATTGTTTGTTGGAAGTTGGGAATCAAGTTGCGTGCTTGTAATGTCATGTGCAACTGTAAATGAGCTACATAATCGCTGATATCTTGATTATCTACAGTTACGCCCGTTAATACATTTGATTCCTTGATCACTGTGTTCTCCTTTGTAAATTGGTGTAATAGCCGTATCAGATTAAAATCTATCATGTTTTTTGTCTGATGGCTGATTTCGCAATAAAGTGTAATAATTAATGAAAATCTGATGATCTACCGCACTATAGTAAGTACAAGTTTAGCTGTTATTACTGCTGCTTTCCCATTGAAAGCCTCAGCGGAAAATCTGAATATAGACTTTACAGGCACGATACCATCTATTGTGAAGATTAACAGCACCAGTCCAGGTCCTATTGAGAACACCCCCGTTCAAGAATTTCAAAGTGATGATCCCACGCCAGCAGTATTAAATATTACTCACACCACAGGCATAGTCTTGAGCATTACCAATATTACTGATAACGGTACGGTTTTATCTGGCAGTAAAACATATAACGATCTTGATCTGATCAACGCTAAGGTCAAAGATGGTGATAATCTCCTAATTCAAAGTGAAATTTCACCTAGTGGCAAGTCTACACCAGTTTATCCATTGAATGTAGCAAGTGCAGTTCAAGCAGCAGTCACTAGCGGTAAAGATTATCCAGTTTACCTTGAGATTACCAATATTTCCGGCTTATTACCACAAGGAACCTACAAAATCCGTGTCAATGTTCTCGTCACACCCCAGTAATTTCCTCTTATATTATCCTGTCCTTCACCTGGGGAGGGTGGGGTAAAATAGTAAAATGACAGACGCTACTGTTATTGTCCATAAAATAACTATCACCAAAATATATGACAACTAACCCACCGACTCTCACTTATACTCTGGAAGAAATA
>OMJF01000165.1 GCA_900299285.1 Anabaena sp. 54
GGGCGCTACCCCTACATTAAATCCAAAAATCCAAATTTCGTAGGGGCAATCCCCCCGTGGTTGCCCCAAATACCGGGGTTGCCCCAAATACCGGGGTTGACTCGCTACTCACAACAGGAACGAGGGGTTAAAACACCATAATTCAGATGAAAATCTGCTAAATATGTTTCTAGAACCTGAAACTGAGAAATATTCAAGCTGTAATAAATCCAGCGTCCTTGTTGACGGGAATTTATCAGACTTGCTTCTTTGAGGGTTTTGAGATGAAAAGAAAGTTTTGATTGATTTATTTCTAAAGCATCACATAAGTCACATACACAGAGTTCACGCTGACGCAGCAGTTCTATAACACTGATTCTAATGGGATCTGATAGGGCATGAAAACCCGATATTATTAAACTGTGAGTAGTAATAGAAGAAGTCAGTGGTTTATTTAAGACCATTAGCTATCTATCTTGATGAGACCTGATAATATTTGATTTTACCAGATAGGCGATCGCCTAATAATATGAACTTTATAGAACTTACGCACAAATCATGGAATAACGAACCACTCCAGGCACAGAGGACAAGGAGAAATGAGGGTTTCGGACATATTTTGCGTAAGTCCTGTAAATAATCGCATCTGACGCACCAACCGATAATGATTTTTGTCTACATCAGAATTTTCGGGATTTGAGGATTTACAGCTTATAATAATCTGAAATAGGCTAAAACCTGACGGGGGGATGAAATCAGCTAGAAAACAGACGCTATAAGCCTGTCTGCTTCTTGAAATCTCTAAACATTTCTTCTATATCAAATCTTCGTTTATAGGCAGAAATAGCCTACCTGCCGGCAGACATGGCTACTTCCAGTTTATCAAAATTTGTTAAGATAAACCACCCTTCTTTCGGTGACACTGCGTTGATTTTACCCTTCCACTTACACGCCACGTTAAAACTGATCATCTTTTTCCAACACCGCATTTTCATGACTAAAACGCTGTAAAAACTCAGGATAATTCATCAAATCATCAACAGACGCAGAAGGCGACATTTCCACCCAATTTCCCTCAGTATTCAACTTATCTACATAACAAGAAAATGCCTCTTGATCATCCCGATGCGATAAAACATAAGCACGTAATTCCTTCAGATTCATACATTGAAAATTAGGCTGATTCATACCACCTAATTTTATCCTTCCTCAAGCCACTGTTCATAACCACAAATAAGCAATCTTTCTTTTAAATTATCAATTGCTTCAGTTGTAGGTATATCAATTGATTGTACCCGATATATATCATTGAGTACAACACTATATTCTTTACTACTGTAGTTAGCTACAACTTCAGCTAAATTTCTATCTGACATTTCTTCACGTAGTAATGCTAAAAGCGGTAAATAATTTTGTGATTCTATCCCCTTGGGGAAAGCATTTTGAATTAATTTATATGTACTTTGTAGATGTGGTGAAATAGTGATTTGCATGATTAATTACCAGTTAAAGGAAAAGGTGGATGAATATATACAAGAAAATCCACACCTTGAGCAGAAGCGGCTTTCACTGCTTTTGCATCTGCTGTGGTGGTGACAATACCTAGTTGATCACCTGTACCTAATATAATAATATAGTTAAATTGATATATAATGAAAATGAATAATTTTTGATATCTTCTCATGACATTACAAGAATTGCAAAAACAAGTATTACAGTTACCAATGAGCGATCGCTGGCAATTGGTACAAACTGTATTAGAATCAATACAACAAGAAACTATATCACCATCAAAGAAGGGTAATTTATCTCGGCTGCGTGGTATTGCTAAGAGTGTAAATATCTCAAATGATGAGAATATTAATGGAGATTATGTCACTTATCTAACTGAAAAATACAAATGAAGCGAGTTTTTATTGATACGAATGTGGTTTTAGATTTTTTACTAGAAAGAGAACCTTTTCAGGAAGCTGATCAAGTTGTTTGCGAAATGTCTTTGTTACGCTTGATTTCATGGTTGATGAGGAAAAACTTGATCGAGAGGTGTAACTTTACCTGCTGCTATTTCTTGACGTACCATCTCAGCTAGTCTTAAATAAGAGTGATCGCACTATTTTTTGATTATGTAAAATGTTTGATTATTTTTTATTTTAGGCTCAACGCTAACACCAATACTAGTTTTTTCTATAATTGTCAGTTCTCGATATTCTGTCTTATCTAATTCAATTGTTAAAATAGGTTTTTTATAAAATCTACCTTCTTTAGTTTCAACAATTAGCATATCTCCCACTTTTATCGTATAATTTTCAAGTTCAAACGCCAATACTTTATTACCATAAGTATTAATCACATTTTCTATTTTTTGAAAAATATGTATTGATTCTTGTTTGATAAGTTCTTCAAATAATGTCTGAAAAATAGCTTGACAATATTTCTCTAAAAATTGAATATAAGGTTCTAATTCAGATATGCTGAGGATATCATCTACTTCTTCTGAACCGTGAGCAATTTGGTTTCTTCTTTCAACCAAATCATTTATTTTCTTATACAAAATATCCTTTTCTATTCTAGAAATAGTATTTTGGTTTAAACCAATTTCATTTTTAAGTTCTTCATTTTTTAACAATTCCTCATTCAAATCCAAATTTAACTTGTTGAATAACTCTACAATTTTATTATGTTTTAAATTACCTGACAAAAGAACAAAAGCATCTGTATTAATTTGATATTTGGTAGGATTAACTATACAATTATTAAGTTTATTTAATACTTCCTCTTTTGTAAGACGTTGATATTTAGCACTTTCTCTAGTTGTAATAGTATTTATCAATTTTAAAGAAAGTTCAAAATGATTTTCTCTAATTTTTTCGTGTATTTGTGTATATTCAGGTATGACACTCGATAGAAAATCAAGATACTCTTTAATCCATATTTCTACATATTTTTCTATTAGTCCATATAGTGAAATAATAGATGCTTTATATTCAAATATTCGTCTGTCTGTTCTAAAACCTCTATCGTGACTACTTAGCGTATTAAGTAAATTTTTTATTTGCTCATTATCATTATCTTGAACATGATAAGCAGCTACATCATTTACATATTGAATATGTTTTAAATATTCTCGAATTTGATTGAGTTCTTTTTTAAATCTTTCTAATGATTCTATATTCATAATTTCTACCAAAGTTTATTTAATGTACTTTTGTAGAAAATTATCAAAATATCTAATTCGTGCTTCTAAACCTTTTCTGGTAGTATACCTACCTTCAAAAAGGAAACGATCATTTTCTTCTGCTACATATAACATTTTTTCATCAGAATACATCTCACGTTTGATTACTTCCTTATATTTTAATAATTCATTCTTAAAGTGAATTTTTCTAGCAAATACTTGCATCATTGCATCATACACTATTTTTAAAGGAGTGTTTTTATCACGATCTTCTTTTGGTGGAATAAAAGCTTTATTTCCTAATATTTGATAAATTATATCAATAGTATCATTAAATAGATTTTCCAGTTTTTTCATTGTTTGATCAGAATAGCTATTTGCTTGTTTTAAATATTCATCTAGGAATTTATCAACTCCTGTAGATTTTAATTTATCAAAATGACGATAAGCAAAGAATCGCAAAACTAATTCGACATCTTCCATCTTTTTATAATATTCATTTTCTAGTAATTTTTCTTCTCCTTCACTCTCTAAAGGAAAATACCACATTTTTCGGAAGGATTCATTTTTGGAAAGTTTTATACATAATTGATTAAATTTTCCATTTTGTAAAGCATTTCTTGTTTCTTGAGGAGTTAACTTTTCTCCACCACTATTGAGTCTTTCAAAAACTATTCTTTTCAGTTCTTCCGCTTCTTCTTCACTTTTAGCTGTTTCTTGTAATAAAACAATAGATGATAAATAGCGCCTATCTATACCTTTTCTCACTTGCTCTGGTAAGTTTGCATAGTTTCTACCATCTAATTCTCTCCAATACTGTAATCCTTTTAGTTGAAACTTACCATTATAAAAATCATAAATGGTAGTTAATCTTTGTTGTCCATCCATTACTTCATAAATAGAATAGTCTATTTCATATAAAAATATAGGTGGGATTGGTACATTCATAATAAATGATTCTATCAACCTAGATTTACGAATATCATCCCATCTTTTTCGACGTTGATATTCAGGATCAAGAATGTATTTTTTACTATCTAGCATTGTTGGTATACTATCTAACGGATAACGAGCTTGTTCCGTAACAATTCTAATTTCACCCTTTTTATATTTTTCATTAATTTCTCTATCTGAAACTGATTCATGACTTGTATCTATATTCTCTGGAAAATTAAAAGTTTCTCCTAAAATTAAATCACTCTTTGCAATCATATTAGTTATTCCTTATGTTATTAATAATCTAGTTCCAGGTTAATTATCATTGGTCGTTACCAGTATATCATATTCTGGCACAAATACCCGTTTCATTAATTCTAAAAGTCACTAACCAACCAGTAGATATTTTTCCCTTGCTTATTTAACGAATATATCACTCCTTCTCCTCTCTGCGACTCTGCGCCTCTGCGTGAGACAAAAAAACGGTAGAGAACCGAAATCCTCCACCGTTTTTTTATTATTAAAAAAATCCCAACTACAACTCAACACCAGGAGTCAACAACTCCCGACTTTCCTTAGCTGTAACTTGGACAACACCATTTTCATCAACGTCAACAAGAGCAGTATCGCCGTCTTTGATGCGTCCAGACAGAATTTCTTCCGCCAAACTATCTTCCAATAAGCGCATAATTGCCCGACGTAATGGCCTTGCACCGTAGCTAGGACTGTAACCTTCAGTTATCAAGCGATCCTTAAAGCGGTCTGTGACTTCCAAGACAATGCCTTTTTCTGTCAACCGACCAAATACTTCCTTGAGCATGATATCGGCGATTTCCGTGACTTCAGCCTTATTCAACTGACGGAAGACGATAATTTCATCTAACCGGTTCAAGAACTCAGGACGGAAGTAATTCTTCAGTTCCTCATTCACTAAAGAACGAATGCGGTTGTACTGAGATTCATTAGCATCTTCAGCAAAATCGAAACCAATACCGCTACCGCCTTTTTCAATGACCTTAGAACCAATATTGGAAGTTAAAATCAGCAAAGTGTTCTTAAAGTCCACCGTGCGACCTTTCGCGTCAGTTAAACGCCCATCTTCCAAAATTTGCAGCAGCATATTGAAGACATCGGGGTGGGCTTTTTCGATTTCGTCGAATAACACCACGGTGTAAGGACGACGACGGACAGCTTCTGTTAACTGACCACCTTCGTTGTAACCGACATAACCAGGAGGTGAACCGATCAACTTACTGACGGTGTGACGCTCCATGTATTCGGACATATCTAAGCGAATCATTGCTTCTTCCGAACCGAAGAAGTAAGAAGCCAGGGACTTAGCTAATTCAGTTTTACCCACCCCAGTTGGACCTGAGAAGACAAAACTAGCGATCGGCCGATTCGGATTTTTCAACCCGACACGAGCGCGACGAATGGCGCGGGAAACAGCCTTCACAGCGTCATCTTGACCGATGAGGCGCTGATGTAAGGTATCTTCCATGTGTAGCAACTTCTCGGACTCAGATTCAGTGAGTTTGTTCACTGGTACACCTGTCCAGGAAGCGACAATGTGAGCGATGTCTTCTTCTGTAACTACGGGTTCAATACCGTCACCACTAGAGCCGTTACTCTTAGTTTGGGCAATAGTGCGGATTTCGGCCTTGATTTCCATTTCCCGATCGCGCAATTCTCCGGCCCGATCAAAGTCCTGAGAACGGACTGCATCATCTTTTTCTTTTAAGATTTGCCGTAGTTCCTTATCTAATTCCTTCGCTGCTGGGGGCAGTTGGGAGTTAATTAAGCGCACCCGTGAGCCGGCTTCATCAACCAAGTCAATGGCTTTATCTGGCAAATAGCGATCGCTAATATAACGATCTGACAACTTAGCTGCCGCCACCAATGCTTCATCGGATATTTTCAGCTTGTGGTGTGCTTCATAGCGATCGCGCAAACCATATAAAATTTCTATTGTTTCATCAACGCTTGGTTCTCCCACCATCACAGGTTGAAAGCGTCTTTCTAACGCTGCATCCCGTTCAATGTGTTTGCGGTACTCATCCAAAGTAGTCGCGCCGATACATTGTAATTCACCTCGCGCCAAAGCTGGCTTGAGGATATTTGCCGCATCAATCGCCCCTTCAGCCGCACCTGCACCGATGAGGGTGTGAACTTCGTCAATAACTAGGATGACATTACCCGCCGAGCGGATTTCATCCATAATTTTTTTCAGACGTTCTTCAAATTCACCGCGATATTTAGTTCCTGCTACCAGCAGACCAATATCAAGAGTGACCACACGCTTATCTTCCAGGATATCGGGGATATCCTTGCTGGCGATACGTGAAGCCAAACCTTCGGCGATAGCGGTTTTACCAACACCTGGTTCCCCTATCAACACGGGATTATTTTTCGTCCGGCGACCCAAAATTTGGATTACCCGCTCAATTTCCTTGGCGCGTCCCACCACAGGATCGAGCTTGTTATCTATGGCCATTTGGGTCAGGTTTGAGCCAAACTCATCGAGAGTTGGTGTCTTAGTGCGACCAGAGGGGCCACCCGGCGTAACTTCCGCCGTTTCTCCCAACATCCGAATCACTTGGGTTCTCACCTTGGTCAAATCTACACCCAGGTTTTCCAGCACCCTAGCTGCCACACCTTCACCTTCGCGGATCAGGCCCAACAGCAGATGCTCGGTACCAATGTAGTTATGCCCCAATTGACGTGCTTCTTCCAAGGATAGTTCTAAAACCCGTTTTGCCCGTGGCGTAAACGGAATTTCTACAGCGACAAAACCTGAACCCCGTCCTATGATTTTTTCAACTTCAATGCGAGCATCTTTGAGATTAACTCCCATTGATTTCAGCACCTTGGCGGCCACCCCTGTGCCTTCGCCAATCAGACCCAGGAGGATCTGCTCAGTTCCGACAAAGTTGTGACCTAAACGGCGGGCCTCTTCTTGGGCCAGCATGATTACCTTAATGGCTTTTTCTGTGAAGCGTTCAAACATGGCATTTTTCCCATCACCTGCGTCGTGCCGGTATGCTGATTTTAGCACAAGCTAAAATTTTGGATATCTATATCAACAATAGTAGATATCCAATTACCATGACACAGGTTGATGGGTTAATGAGTAGCTATTAGTTAGTCTCTATGTGGTTAGTGTACTGAGGAGAGTGATATTAGTAGCATTTTGGGGGGTAAATCCAAACAATAGACCATTGATGTAGGGTTTTTGGTTAACCCTCCCAAATAGAATTTACTATCATAGAATATGTATTAATGTCAAGATATTGAAATGAATGATAAGATATTTATATGAATAAAGATTTTCATATTAAGACATTCTGATAACAAATTAGGGGTAAAAAATTTTTTACTTACATTTAGTATAAGTAAATATATTTAAAATATTTTTTTTCAGCAGGTTACTAATATATATAATTGTGTGTCATGGGCTGAAAGCCTTGTTATCATTGAGTTATGGATAATTACCAAAATTTCTGGGGAATGTGGGGGCTCAACAATTCTCAACAATTCTCAACAATTATTTATATTTGGCGATCGCTTCATATACTCAACACTGCTTAATCATTTGATTCTGCGGGTAGGGGTAAAGCATGAGCTTAACCCTTCCAAATAGAATTTATTATCATAAAATGTCTAGTATTGTCAAGTAAATTGGCTTAATGATAAGTTTTTTATATAGATAAAATTTTTAATACAATATATTTTGATATAAAATCAGGACGAAAAATTTATTTTATCTTCATAAATGTGGTTTATAGTAGTCGGCTTGTGAAAATTTTTATTTCGAGTTTTCAAAGCTAGAGTTAAATACTGGTGATTAATTTAATCTCACTTTTAAAAAGCCAGTATTCAGCTATCAGCACTAATTTTGGATTTAGTTCCCTTTTCAAGAACCCACTGACTGCTGACCGCTGAATACTAGTATCTCTCTTAGATGTTAATCAACGCTCTGATGTTGGCAATTTCATAATCAAGATCCGCAAATTGTTGCTTATAACTTGCCAATGTCGTTCTTAATTCTTCAGGAATATCATCATCTTCATTCTTGAGAATATAGCCGTATTTAATCGCAGTGAGAACATTGACCATATAGATCAGATTAGTGGATTCTAAGATATTAGGAGCGATCGCTGCATCGTCTTCACTACCAAAACTACCACCGCGTAAGGCCAGTGAATTATAGAAAATTTCCCCACCTTCATCAGCTTGCTGATCATTTACCCAAGAATGCCATAAAGTAATGTGGAAGATGACAAAACGACACAACTCTTTCAAGTTCTCAATATCTGTAGGACTGGGTTGGTCAGAAGTAGTAATTGGGCGAGTTGCCTTAACTGTACCATTAATCGTTGTTCTCGGTATCTCAGGATGATCAAGCTCATTGTGATCATACCAATCGTAGTCACTATCATTGCTTACCACCAAAGGTTGATAAGCCACACTATGCTCCACTATATCATCCGATAAACGGCGAATTTCTGCCCACTCCTTCACAATTTCCTCCTGATAATTTTGGAAGAAACTGTCAATATATTCAGTTAAAACTTGCCAGTAAAGATTAGCAATTTTCGCAAAAGTATGACCATCAAAAATTGGCTGACGAGGTTTCCAACCTTTCCAATCATAACTGGCCATTCTTTCCTTACAGATTTGCACCACAGAACCAGGAGTTAACGGTCCATTAGTAGTAACTAAACCTACAGTTGGGGACACCAAAACCTCATCAGCCCGTTGATTAATATTAACCAAACTTTTCACGTGAGGCAATAACATCAACCGCACGGGATTTTTGCGTAAATTGCGAAAAGTAGCAATTGTATATTGCTCCATTTGTAAATGAGCCTTAATATAATGCTCAATCATTTCTGCCGCAAAGAAACTATTAGTACGGAAAATCCGTTTTGCTTGTAACCATTTTTCCCCATCTTTAGGAGTATAGGTAACAGGATCTTTCAAAGGAGAATGGGGAGCTAAAGAATCAGGATAACGACTTTGCACCGTAATTGCAGTGGGTACCAACTTATTATCTTTCAGTTCCAAAAATGCTTCCACATTATTGAGGTCGTGGTCATTATCCTTTTCATAATTATCCCAATTGAATCCTGTTTTAAAGAGATTTGGGTTCTGCTTATTCCGTTTCAGCAAACAGGGATTCATACCATTAAGAAGCCGTAACACAAAATATTCATCACTTCTGGTATAACCAGGATTTTTCCGATCTAATTTAATGGTTAAATTGGGAGGATAAGCCGCTTGAATTTCTGGTAAAGTTGGTTGATCAGGATAAAGAGTATTAGTAATAACGTGCTTGGCTTTAATAGGCACTAAACCACTAGCAGCATCATAACCTTGAAGGGTACGACCGACAGAATAATCATCGGGTGTTCCTTCTAATTCACTGAAAAATAGACGGGCAAAATGGCTATCAGGTTTATACAACCAGTAAGGAACAGTGCAAGTACCGAAGTCAAATTCTTTCTCCTTTACATTATCTGGACCTTTGATAATATAGGCAATGCGATAAGTAGAAACTGGTTGCTCATCTTTATCAAAATGAATCCGACTCTCTAACAATCTTAATTCTAAATCTGGAACATCTAAAAATCCTGCTTTGGCTGGATCATAGTAGATAGTAAACTGACCATTATAATCAGTAATTCCTGTGCCTAAATAATCTCCAGGAGTACCAATATCTCTGTCCCACAATTCTAATTGAATATTGTGCAATGGCTTGTTGCTATCACTAAAAACTAACTTACCTTTGACTTTGGATAATTGCTCAAGAGGTTTGTCAAACTTCTGTTCTTTGAGTTGAACAATACTTTTTTTAGCTGCTTTCTCGACTTTCTTTTTACCTAAAGCACTATCGGCTACTTTAATGCCTAAAACTTGTTTGACTTCACCGACAATTTTATTGATTTTATCTGACATAATCATGACTCCTTGTAAATGGATTTAGTGGGAAGATTTGTAGTTTAAACCTTTCAATTTGAGGACTCAAGGAGAAAACAAGCCCAATTCAATATTTCTGAAAAAGCTTTGATTTTACCGGTCATAGGCAACCACAAAACCGGCAGGTATATTACCCTGATAGGTAACTTTACCTTCATCTCCGGGAAGTAATTTTATGCTTGGACGTGTAGGAATCATTAATCTAGTTCCAGTTCAGAAATAATTTGTGCTAAATTTTTGGGTCGGTAATCTGGGAGCTTTTTCAATCGCTCAACTGTGCTTTCATGAATATGATCAACTCGATTTTCAACATCACGAAGCTTGATTCCTACCAATTTATAGATGCCTGGATCGTTCTTAAAATCAATAGTAGGATCTGGATCAATGCTGATTGATGTGAGATCAAATTCTAGCCCCAATTTCAAGTCTTTGATACCAGCCTATGATTTGGCTACCATCAATATCAACATAAATAGTCAGCAACCGTAATCAAAAGATCCCCGACTTCTTTGAGAAGTCGGGGATCTATATCCTGAACATGATTACATGATTATAAGTGCAATTGATGAAGCAAATGATGAGTCACAGGTAAACTGTCTACCACCATTCCTAAACACAACAGCATCATGTAGGAAATGGAGTATAAAAATAACTCCCGCGCTATGGTTTTATCTTCGGGATTTTGCAATAAGCGCCAAGACTTATGGACAAATACACCGCCTAAAGTCAAGGCAATAACAGCATAGACAATACCACTGGCGTGTAAGGGATAAAACAGCAATATAGTAGCAGTGACAGTAATTACCGTATAAAACCAAATTTGTCGTACCGTGGCTTGATCCCCTGCCACCACAGGTAACATTGGTATCCCTACCTTAGCGTAATCATCACGAATCATTAAAGCCAAAGCCCAGAAATGGGGTGGTGTCCACAAAAAGACAATGGCAAAAATTAACCAAGCAGCCCAACTTAAAGTATCTGTCACCGCAGCCCAACCAACTAAAGCGGGAATTGCCCCGGCAGCACCACCAATGACGATATTTTGAGTGCTATGACGTTTAAGCCAGTGAGTATAGACTAAAACATAAAAGATGATGCCAGAGAAAGCTAAAAATGCGGCTAGGAGATTGGCAAATACAGTGAGGAGAGTAAAAGAAAGTACAGCCAGAACGATAGCAAAAATGAAAGCATCACGGGGTTGTACCTTACCAGAAGGTAGGGGACGGTGGCGTGTGCGCTCCATATCATAATCTATATCTCGGTCATAGATACAGTTAATGGTTTGGGCACTGGCTGCGGCCAAAGTCCCACCAATCATGGTAATAATTAACAACCAAGGATCTACCTCTCCCTGGGCAGCTATCCACATACTTCCAGCAGTAGTGATTAATAGCAGGGGGATAATTCGGGGTTTGGTTAACTGGTAGTAACTGTGAACGACTTGGAGAAATGTGTCGTGCTGACGACGAGAGACATTAGTCTCAATCATATTGGGCTTTTTCCTTATTTTTGAAGAACTGGTCAGCAAACCGCTTTTTGGCTGGAATATGAAGATGAGGATTTATGAATTTGGGCTGTGAGTAGGAGTTAATGAATCCCGCAGTGATAAAACTGTAAATACCACCAAAGTACCGAGTAAAGTTGCACCGATAGCTTGGTGAGAAACAGTGAGAGGTTCAACTTGTAAATGTAAGCGGAAGGTAGCCACACCCAATAAAAGTTGTAAAATCAACAAACCACCCGCCATATTAGCCAGTTTCCGCAAAACAGGATGTAGTGCTGGCGTGCGCCAAGAAATCAATACCACCGCCAAAGTAGCCATAGTTGGGGGTACTAAGCCAAAAATATGGCTATACATGACATCACAAAGTTGTTCACCTGCCAAACACTGGTGTAAAGCCCAGCGAGAACCCACTAAAGCGCCGAGTAGACTTTGTAAGTAGACACAAATGGCAGCAGTTAAACCCAGTATAGGTAACTTACCTACTGTTCCCGTTCCTTGATAAGAGGCCAGACTTGTACCGATAATTAACAAAGTGGTGAAAAATAGCAGTGCTGTTCCCAAATGGGCAGTAACGATATCAAACCGTAACAATTCAGTTACAGTCAGTCCTCCCAAAATCCCTTGGAAGACAATTAAAAATAAAGCGAATGTAGAAGCCCAAGGTAGCCACTTGGGTAAAGAAGAACGATGCCACCAAGATAAACTACAAAGGGCGATCGCACTAAAGCCAATTAAAGCTGCATCTAGACGATGAAACCACTCCAAAAACACCTGGAGATTCATTTGCTGGGCTGGAACTAACTCCCCATAGCATAAAGGCCAGTCAGGACAAGCGAGGCCAGCATTCATGACGCGGGTGGCGCTGCCTATAGCCATTAAAATTAAGGTGGCTATGCATATTTTCCACACCAAGCGACGAATCATATCCTGGGGCTGTTGTCTAACTTTTGCCCCTTGATTTTGTGGTTCTAAGACAAATTCGTTCATTAACAATACCTTGAGACTACTTGTGCTTTGAAGAGTGGGAAATTTTGTATTTTGATTTAGTGCCTCCATTCACCCTAACCTATAGGTCAGAATGTAGAAATTGGCTTTCCCTTATACTTTGGATCACTTTAGCTAGTTTTAGCTGTAAGATATTGTGCTGTTTTGCAGATAGGAACAGGGAAGGAGGGGGAAAAAATTTAGGATTCAACTAGATATGACCGTTGATAAATGGGAATTTATGGGAATTTTTCGGCTAAATTGCCATTTAATCTGGGGACAGATAACTTATCTCTCTTGTACTCAAAATTCTGATCCTAATCCAAAAAATTAATAAAGATTTCAGACCAGCGCATACTATATCTCATACCCTGCATTACCTTAGTAAGTGGAGTCACTTTTGTCAGTGAAAAGAACTTACGCCAAATATCTCTCAAAGTCTCCCTCCTTCGTGATCTTCGCGTCTTTGTGGTTCACCATTGTGCGAGTGCGTAAGTCCTGGTGAAGTAACTTGAAGATAAATTAGTTAATTGATAAAAAATCCGCCATGAAAATTCCAAGTACAATCTGGACATTACTCATTGGCATTGTCCTCACCCTCACAAGTCTCTGGTACGGTCAAAATCACGGTCTGTTGCCTACAGCGGCCTCCGATGAAGCCCCCTTGGTAGATGGTCTATTCAATGCCATGATGACTGTTTCTACAGGCATATTTTTGATTGTTGAAGGTGTTTTAATTTACGCTGTTGTTAGATATCGTCGTCGCGCTGGTGATAATGAAGATGGTCCGGCAATTGAAGGTAATGTGCCTCTAGAAATCCTCTGGACGGCGATCCCCGCAATTATCGTTATCGGTATTTCTGTCTACAGTTTTGATGTATACAATAACATGGGTGGCTTTGATCCCCATTCGGCTCATGCCGCACCGATGCCGATGATGGAAGAATCCATGAATATGCCGGGAACGGCTATGGCCGCTACCTTGAAGGAAGCATCTGTACAAGTAGCACAATTAGATGATAATTCCGAGACTGGTATTAAACCAGCGGAATTAACTGTCAATGTGACTGGACTCCAATATGCTTGGTTATTTACCTATCCAGCCACGGAGGTGACAACTGGTGAACTTCATTTACCCATTGGTAAAACCGTAGAAATTAACTTGACGGCTAATGATGTCATCCACGCGTTTTGGATTCCCGAATTTCGGCTTAAACAGGATGCTATTCCTGGTAGACAAACAAATTTGCGTTTTACTCCTTCAAAAACGGGTGACTATAATTTAATTTGTGCTGAATTGTGTGGACCTTATCATGGGGTTATGAAAAGCCCAGTGGTAGTAGAGACACAGGAGGCTTTTGATCAATGGATGCAAGAACAATTAATTGCAAGTAAGGATATACCCAATGAAGCGGTGGCTATGACTGCTGATAAATTCCTTTCTGCTTATATTCAGGATATGGGCATTAATTCAGAAATACTGCATCAAATTAAGTAGGGAATTGGAAGAGTTGCAGCAGTTATAAAATAGACATCTCCGGCGAATAGAATTCGCGGCTACACAAACAAAGTCCGCCTTTGCGGACTAATAAAAAATCGGGGTCATTTAAGCCACGCAGGTGGGTTTAGACTGTGTAGAGGCGGTTCTAGGGAACAATTTAACTTCTTTAAGATATGACACAATCACAATTACAAGAAATATATCACAACCACAATCATGCTCAAGAACATAAAGAAAGGCATTGGCGAGATTTCTTTGGCTTTAGTACAGATCATAAGGTGATTGGGATTCAATACTTAGTCACTTCGTTTATTTTTTACTGCATTGGCGGCGTAATGGCTGATTTGGTGCGGACAGAATTACGCACTCCAGAGGTAGATTTTGTCACACCAGAAATCTATAATAGCCTGTTTACACTCCATGCCACAATCATGATTTTTCTGTGGATTGTGCCAACGGGAGCGGGATTTGCTAACTATTTAATTCCCCTGATGATTGGGGCCAGAGATATGGCATTTCCTCGCCTGAATGCTGTGGCTTTTTGGATGGTTCCCCCCGCAGGTATCCTACTAATTGCTAGTTTAGCCGTAGGTGATGCCCCTGATGCCGGTTGGACTTCTTACCCCCCTTTGAGTTTGGTGACAGGCCAGGTGGGTGAGGGTATTTGGATTATGAGTGTGTTGCTTTTGGGAACTTCTTCCATTTTGGGGGCGATTAATTTTCTCGTCACTCTTGTGAAAATGCGAGTTCCTAGCATGGGTATCTATCAAATGCCCTTGTTTTGTTGGGCAATGGTGGCAACTTCTGCACTAGTATTAATATCTACACCCGTATTAGCGGCAGCTTTGATTTTACTGGGTTTTGATTTGTTGGCCGGAACAACGTTTTTTAACCCCAGTGGTGGAGGTGATCCTGTTGTTTATCAACATATGTTCTGGTTCTATTCCCACCCAGCAGTTTACATCATGATTTTGCCTTTCTTTGGGGCAATTTCGGAAATTCTGCCAATTCACGCCCGAAAACCGATTTTTGGCTATAAAGCGATCGCTTTTTCGTCCCTAGCTATCAGTTTCTTAGGTTTAATCGTCTGGGCGCACCATATGTTTACCAGCGGTGTCCCAGGTTGGCTACGGATGTTTTTTATGATCACTACCATGATCATCGCTGTCCCCACTGGAATTAAAATTTTCGGTTGGTTAGCAACTATCTGGGGTGGTAAAATCCGCTTTACTAGCGCCATGTTGTTTGCTATGGGCTTTTTAGCAACTTTTGTGATTGGTGGTATTAGCGGTGTGATGTTGGCCGCAGTTCCTTTTGATATTCACGTTCACGATACTTACTTTGTAGTGGCACATCTCCACTATGTTTTATTCGGTGGTAGCGTGTTAGGCATTTTCGCGGCTATTTACCACTGGTTCCCGAAAATGACAGGACGGAAAATGAATGAATTTTGGGGTCAAGTACATTTCGCTTTAACCATGATTGGTCTGAATATGACATTCTTACCCATGCACAAACTGGGATTAATGGGTATGAACCGTCGTATTGCTGAATATGATCCTAAATTCACCGCTTTGAATGAAATCTGCACCTGGGGATCTTATATATTGGCCGTCTCTACCTTACCATTTATCATTAATGCCGTTTGGTGTTGGTTCTATGGCGAAAAAGCTGGTAATAATCCCTGGCAAGCATTAACTTTAGAATGGATGACTAGTTCTCCTCCTAGTATCGAGAATTTTGAAACTCTGCCAGTTTTGACTACTGGCCCTTATGATTATGGGGTGAGTAAGGAACGAGTGGAAGTTGAACCCGTGTTAACTCCCCAAATTGAATCAGCACTTTAAAGAGAAAATTTGGCGTTGCTGAATACAGGAATTTTTTCTCGCAGAGGCGCAAAGGCGCAGAGAGTAAGAAATAGGTTGTTTTGATTTACCTGAGTTCAGCAACGCTAAAAACTTTTAACCAATTACCCATTACCTATTACCCATTACCAAATTTAATAATTTATGCAAGGTCAAATTATTGAGGCGACTAATACTGAGTTAAATCATCATCAATCAGTTTCTGGTCACGAAGCACACCCAGATCATCGTTTGTTTGGTCTGTTTATGTTTTTGGTGGCTGAGGGGATGATTTTTATGGGTTTGTTTGGTGCATACCTGACTTACCGTTCTACTATTCCTGTCTGGCCACCAGCGGGAACTCCAGAGTTGGAATTGTTGTTACCTACTGTGAATACTTCTATTTTGATAGCTAGTAGTTTTGTTATGCACAATGCTGATACTGCTATTAAGAAGAATGATACTAAGGGAATGCGCCTTTGGTTGGTAATTACGGCACTTATGGGCGCTGTTTTTTTGGCGGGTCAGGTTTATGAATATAGTCATTTAGAGTTCGGTCTGACTACTAATTTATTCGCTAGTGCCTTTTATGTGTTAACCGGTTTTCACGGTTTGCACGTTACTATCGGTGTTTTGGCAATTGTAGCAGTTTTATGGCGATCGCTTACTCCGGGACATTACAGTAATAAAAATCACTTTGGCATTGAAGCGGCGGAAATTTACTGGCACTTTGTAGATGTAATTTGGATTGTTTTATTCGGGTTACTCTATTTACTCTAGGTATTTATTACTTAGTTGTTCACTCCACTCGAATAACCTACAGTCCCCCCCTTGGGGGTTTTTTTATTTGTACTAGTGAATTGCTAATTATGAAAAAATTAAACCGTATTGTTTGAAAAGAAGTTATAAAGAGTAATACAGCATTTTCCGGTGTAATGAGGTACAATTTGGGCGGGCAAGATGCCCACCCCACAAGAGTTTCATGATTATGATTTGTACCTCATAAAAACGAAA
>OMJF01000166.1 GCA_900299285.1 Anabaena sp. 54
TCCGGTGTAATGAGGTACAATTTGGGCGGGCAAGATGCCCACCCCACAAGAGTTTCATGATTATGATTTGTACCTCATAAAAACGAAATCTGCTGTACTGCAATCAGTATAATTCTTAGTTTGTTTATACTTCCCTGGCATATTTTAGATCAAATGTCCAGTAATTGGACTTATCTCACTCCCTTTGCAGTTATTTTATCTATTAGTTTATGTTTGCTTTTTGTTGTTAGAAAAATAATTGAATTTCAGAAAAAGTAGAAATCGCGTCTACACATACAAAACCCACCTTCCTGGTTTAAGAACCTTATATATATTTTTTGCTGACTATTATGACTATTCTGCATCCAATTTCCGATTTTATCAACTCTCATTCTATCATTTATCCCTCACAACCAAATTATTACTATGAAGGGAAATGTCCCCAAACTGGTGAAATATTAAGATTACCTCGCACTGGTTTAGCAGCAGCTATAGCCCATAGTCTTATGCAACAACTTGAGCAAAATTATCCTTGTTCTCGTGAAGGAAAAATGTATGGTATTTTATTAGTTGAATTACCCAATGGTGAATTAAGAGTTATTAAGGCATTTTCTGGTTTATTCCATGGTAATGGTATGGTTGAGGGTTGGATTCCACCTATTCCTGGAAGAGAGGAAGTGGCTGTATTAGAAACTCAGACTTTAGCTGAACTAGAAACTATTAAAGACCAGATAATTAATCTGCAAAAAATTCCTGAAAGACAAACATATCAAACTCTTGGTGATGAATATACCCAAGAATTACAAGCTATTAGTTTACATCATCATCATAGCAAACTACAACGACAGGAAAAGCGGCAAAAATTAGAGCAAATTCTTAGTGGTGAATCTCTAAAAATTGCTCTGGAAAAACTCGAAACAGAAAGCCGTAAACAGGGAATTGAACGCCGAAATATCAAACGCCGTCAAAATGAAGTTTTACAGCCTTTACAGCAGATTATAGCCGCCGCAGATAGAAGAATTAAGGAATTAAGACAACAGCGTAAACAACTATCTCGCCAATTACAAACAGAAATGCACGCTGCTTATAGTCTGACTAATTTTTATGGAAAATCTTTATCTTTACAGCAATTATTACCAGGAGGAACACCAACCGGAACGGGGGAATGTTGCGCTCCTAAATTATTACATTATGCTGCAACCCATGGATTAAAACCTTTAGCAATGGCTGAATTTTGGTGGGGTAATTCTTCTATGGAAAATAAGGTTTCTGGAGAATTTTATGGTGCTTGTGAAGAAAGATGTCAGCCATTAATGGGATTTTTATTATCAGGATTAAAGCTAAATCAACCAGAAATAATTTATGAGGATGAATGGCTAATTGCGGTTAATAAATCATCAGGATTATTGTCTGTTCCCGGTCGTTATTATCATAATCAAGATAGTGTAATTAGTCGTTTAAGTCATCTATATAATCAGGAAATAATAGCTATACATCGTTTAGATCAAGATACTTCTGGGATTTTATTAATAGCTAAAGATGCAGTTACTTATTCCCAATTAAGTCAACAATTTGAACAAAGGAAAATTCATAAGGTTTATGAGGCTATAATTACAGGTTCTCTAACTATTAATGAAGGGGAAATTAATTTACCTTTGTGGGGAAATCCAGATCATCGTCCTTATCAACAAGTGGATTTAGAACGGGGTAAGCCTAGTTTAACGCGCTTTCGTGTAATGGGCAGAGAAGGAAATTATACTAGAATAGAATTTATACCTCTAACTGGACGTACTCATCAATTACGGGTTCATGCTGCTGACAAGAGAGGACTGGGAATGAGGATTTTAGGGGATAAACTTTATGGTTGTATCAAGAGTGTCAGTAGATTATATTTACACGCAAGGGAGTTGAGTTTTTACCATCCACAGTTAGAAAAAATACTAAATTTACAGGTAAAAACACCGTTTTAACAATTACATCTAATTTGTAAAGATATATTGACAAAGATTACAAATCTATCATATTATTCTTTATATCTAAAAAATCCACGACTTCTTTAAAGAAGTTGGGTATGTGGGTATCGCTAATTTTGGGAATTATGATGAATTATAAACTGTTGTTAAAACCTAAAAATCAAGGGTTAATTGCTTTAATAGTTGCGGCCACTGCGATAACAGGAGGAATTGCTATTTATGGGATTTCTAACTTTGGAAAAACGGAAAGATCTTCTGTAATTGAAGCAAAACCAATTGTCCCAATTTCGACAATGGTGACTGCATTAGGAAGATTAGAACCAGAAACGGAAATAATTAAATTATCTGCACCTTTAGCATTAGATGGCGATCGCATTTCTGAACTATTAGTTAAAGAAGGTGATACGGTTAAAGTAGGGCAAGTAATTGCCGTTTTACAATCTCGTGATCTACTAAAAAATGCCCTAATTCAAAGACAGAAACAGCTAAAAGTTGCCGAAGCTAAATTACAACAAATTAAGGCTGGTGCTAAATCAGGAGAAATTGCAGCACAGCAAGCAATTGTTGAGAGAATTAAAGCCCAATATACAGGAGATAAACAAGCCCAACAGGAAAATATTGCTCGGATATCAGCCCAATGGGAAGGTGATAGAATTGCCCAAACAGCAACTATTAATAAACTAACAGCAGAATTAAAAAATGCCCAAGCAGAATATCAACGCTATCAACAGTTATTTTCTGAGGGTGTAATTTCTAGTTCTGTAATTGATAGTAAACGTTTAAATGTAGAAACCGCAAAACAAATATTAAATGAATCTCAAGCAATTCTCAAACGGATTAATACCACCGCAAATAAACAACTAGCAGAAGCTAAAATTTCCCTAAATCGTATTAATAATACTAGCAATAAAGAAATTAGTGAAGCCAAGGCTAAACTTAATAGTATTGCCGAAATTCGTCCCGTTGATGTAGAATTGGCGAGAACAGAAGTTGCCAGTGCGATCGCTGATTTGCAACGTGCAGAAACCGAACTACAAGGGGCTTATATTCGCGCCCCTATGACGGGACAAATTATTAAAATTCATGCCCGTGTTGGTGAAAAAATTGATAATCCAGGGGTTGCTGACTTTGCCCAAACTAAGACAATGATGGCCGTAGCAGAAGTTTATCAAACCGATATTAGTCAGATCAAATTAGGACAAAAAGCCATAATTACCAGTCAAGGATTTACAGGAGAATTAAAGGGTGTAGTCCAACAAATTGGGTTACAAGTCAAGCGCCAAAATGTCTTTGGTGATCAACCAGGAGAAAACTTAGATGGTAGAATTATTGAAGTAAAAATTCGCCTAAATCCTGAAGATAGTAAACGAGTTTCTGGCCTAACTAACTTACAAGTCCAAACAGCAATTAAATTATAAATTACATTATAAATTCTTTCCCATAAAGGCTCGAAAAATCAAACCAATGATTAATAAAATATTTCCCAAAACGCCCTTAGCTTGGCGACAATTAATGAAAGAAAAAACGCGGTTAGTAATTGCAGTATCGGGAATTGCCTTTGCTGATATACTGATATTTATTCAGATGGGTTTTGAAAGTGCATTATTTGATTCTGCTATCAAACCTCATCGCAATTTACAAGCCGATTTAGTCTTAATTAATCCCCAATTTCAAACTCTATTTTCAGTTAAAAGCTTTTCGAGAGAAAGACTTTATCAAGCATTAAGTTATGAAGGTGTCAAATCAGTTAGTTCTATTTATATAGGTACAGGACAGTGGCGTAATCGTGAAACAAGACTTGATCGATCTATTTTAGTTTGGGGTGTAGATCCGGCTACACCTGGGTTAAAATTTCCTCAAGTCCAAGCTAATAAAGATGATCTCAAACAATTAAATCAAGTTTTGTTTGATGAAGCCAGTCGTCCAGAATATGGAGAAATTGGCAAAATTTTTCGAGCAACAGGGAAATTTAATACTGAATTAAACGGAAAAAATCTGAGTGTTAAAGGTTTATTTCAAAATGGTGCTTCCTTTGCTTCTGATGGTAATGTTGTCGCTAGTGATTCTACTTTTTTACAATTATTTCCTACTCGCACACCTGAGCAAATTGAAGTTGGTTTAATTACTCTCAAACCTGGTGCTGATCTGGAAAAAATCAAAGCCGAATTGAAAATAAAATTAAATCCAGATCCTCAAAATCCTTTTGTGGAAGTTGGGACTCCAGAAACATTTGCTCAAAAGGAAAAGGATTATTGGGCTAATGGTACAGGTATCGGTTTTATTTTTGGTTTGGGTGTGATTGTCGGTTTCATTGTTGGTATTGTCATTGTTTATCAAATCCTTTATTCTGATGTTTCTGATCACTTACCAGAATATGCCACTCTCAAAGCTATGGGGTACACTGATAATTATCTATTGGGAGTTTTATTACAGGAAGCATTGTTATTAGCTGCATTAGGTTATTTACCTGCATTGTTGCTATCTTTTGGGATATATCAATTAACTTTTACTGCGACTCTTTTACCTATAGCTATGAAATTAGATCGGGCAATTAATGTTTTTATCTTAACAGTAATTATGTGTACTATTTCTGGAGCAATTGCTATGCAAAAACTCCGTTCTGCTGATCCTGCTGACATTTTTTAATTCTCAATCAATAAAACTCTTTTTTATATCTCACCCAAAGGTAAATAATTATGCCCTTAAAAGTTACAACTATTGCTCCTGAAGTTATTTCTAGTTCAGAAACAGTGATTTCTGTTAGTAATCTTAATCATTCTTTTGGTAAAGGTGCGCTCCAAAAACAAGTATTATTTGATATTAATTTGGAGATTAAGGCGGGGGAAATTGTGATTATGACCGGTCCCTCTGGTTCGGGGAAAACTACCCTATTATCATTAATGGGGGGTTTACGTTCTGCCCAAAGTGGAAGTTTACAAATATTAGGACAGGAAATGTCTGGGGCAAGTAAGGGACAATTAACTAAATTACGTCGTCAAATTGGTTATATTTTTCAAGCCCATAATTTGATGAGTTTTTTAACAGCAAAAGAAAATGTGCGAATGTCTTTAGAGTTGCATGAAAATTACTTCCAAGGAGATATTAATGCTAAAGCTATAGCAATGTTAGATCATGTTGGTTTAGGAGAACATATTAATTACTATCCAGAGAATTTATCCGGTGGACAAAAACAACGGGTAGCTATAGCCCGGGCTTTAGTTAGTCACCCGAAAATAGTATTAGCGGATGAACCTACGGCTTCATTAGATAAAAAATCTGGTCGGGATGTGGTGGAATTAATGCAAATGTTAGCTAAAGAACAACATTGTACTATTTTGCTTGTCACCCATGATAATCGCATTCTGGACATAGCTGATCGGATTATTTACATGGAAGATGGACAATTGAAAAGTGATGGTGTGGATATTCGGGTAAAAGTGAATTAATCCTCCTTTATTTAAAGATAATTTCCTCCCGAATTTCCAGATTAAGAGTGTGTTGAATTTTCAAAAGTTTTGTCAAACTAGCACTAGCATATCCATTTGCTTCATCACGTTGCACCTGTTGAGGTTTAACTCCTAAAAGTTTGGCAAAACTCTCTTGAGTGTGTCCACGAATAATCCGCGCTTTGATTAGTGCTTCTGGTAGTTTTTCTAAACTATCATATTGCAATTTGTCAATTTTACCCTGATTATTTTTGAGATTTTCGTATTCTTTTATCTCTTTAGTAAACTCCTCAATTTGGCTTTTGAGTGAATCAATACGAGCCTCATAGCGTAGTTTTTGGTTTTCATCTTCTGGAATTGGTTTACTAGCATATTGAGTCATTGCTAACTCAAATTTCTTCATCTGTACTTTAGTAAAATTGTACTGTACTTCATTTAAAATCATAATTTTTAACCTATAACTTATTTGTTGATTTCTAGCATTACCTAACAATTAAAATTAATTAAGTAATGCCAATTCATTTTTGAATTGCTGATGTTTACATTGAATAATAAAGAAGAACAACAAAATTATTGTGTCAATATATAATTTAACAATAAATCAAATCGAAAATTAATCTTTACCAAAAAAAATCGCAGTCATTAACCTAAATATACAGGCACAATTGTAAAATAACGCATTCCAAACTCCAGATATGCTACTAAGTTTTTGACCATTACCATCATAAATGCGGTATTTTGTATCCTGCTTGCAGAAGACAGCTTGGATACGATAAACCAGTTCCCAGTCTTCCGAAAAGGTGATAATATTTGGAAAATTAAGGATAACTTTGCGTAAATCAGCGAAAACCTCAACCAAGAGTAAAGTTATATGACACTGACACTATTGAATAATCGTTATCAGGTATTGCGGGTACTGGGTAGTGGAGGGTTTGGAAAAACATTTTTGGCAGAAGATACTCAAATGCCTTCGGGTAAGCGGTGTGTGATCAAACAACTGATCCCAGTGATTAATAATCCCCAACTATACCAATTGATACAAGAAAGGTTTCAGAAGGAAGCGGCTGTTTTAGAAGAACTGGGGGATCACAATACTCAAATTCCCCGGTTATATGCTTATTTTTCTGAAGGTGGGGAATTTTATTTAATTCAAGAATATATTGAAGGACAAACTCTCAGCGAAAAGTTACAAGAACAAGGGTTATTTAATGAAGTTACAGTTAAGGAAATTTTAATTAATATCTTGGAAATTCTTGAATATGTTCACGGTAAAGGTATAGTCCATCGAGACATTAAACCAGAGAATATTATTTTACGTTTTTCTGATAACAAACCAGTATTAATAGATTTTGGGGCTGTGAAGGTGACGATGAATACGGAAATGAGTCCTTCTGCCAATTCTAGTCAGTCTATTGTGATAGGGACACCGGGATTTATGCCAATGGAACAAATAGCAGGAAGACCACTATTTGCTAGTGATTTATATAGTTTAGGACTAACAGCAATTTGCTTATTAACAGGCAAAATCCCTCAAGATTTACCAATTGAACCAAATATGGGTAACATTTTGTGGCGACATTTTGTACCCTATTTGAATGTTAATTTTGGAGATATTTTAGATAAAGCTATAGCGTATCATCCTAAAGAACGCTTCACTTCTGCTAAAGAAATGTTGACAACTTTACAAACTCTGTCAAATCCTGTTGCACCTGCTTTTGTACCAAGACCTACGGTTATTGCAGCACCATCTCCTTTATCACTTGAAAATACAATTGCAGTAAGTCCAGGTAATGACGTAAAAAATTATCATCAAACTAATCCAAATACCGCTAGAGGTGGAATAATTCTTGCTAGTATAATTGCCAGTGGTTTAATTGGTGCTTCTATTATTATTGGGTTTGCTATTAATAAATCACTTTTACCTATTGAATCATCAAATAATAAAAATACATCAGTATCTTCCTCCGCAAGTCAAGAAAATGAAAAAACAGCATTATCTAAAAATATTGATAATCCTATTAACTCCGAAAGTCCTTTACCTCCAGCTTCGGCAAAAACAGAAACTAACAATCAAAAATTATCAGACTCATCTACACTAAATAATTCTATTTATTTTGTTGCTGATTCTGCTTTTTCAGATTTACAAACTGCTACCAAGCAAGCTGACAATTTACAAGTAAAGGGTTATTCTCAAGCTGGAATATTCTGGATACCAGATTATCCTAATCTATCAGATAAACCTTTATATCAAGTATATGCTAATCGGTTTAGTGATCTCACAAACTGTATCAACTTCTTAAAGACCTATGGAAAAATTAATTCAGATTCTTATTGTGTACTTGCTAGTAAAGATGCAGATACATCACCTAATCGGGTATTTTTCAAAGAAATTTCTCATGTCTCCATATATAATACATCACCAATAAATACCACAAATGTAAATACCAAGAATTATTTTTGGATTTCTCAAAGACTAGTTACCGAAACAGATTTAGCAGGTAAAGATGGTTATGAATTAGATATTATGCGAAATACAGTTTTTGCTGTTAAGGGTCGCAGGTTTGATACTCCAGGTTTACAAGAATATTTTAATCAACAGTCTTGGTATAATCCTCGATATTCACCAAAACAATTTCCCATGAGTTTGCTATCAAAATTAGAACAGCAAAATGTGGAATATATTGCTAAATATCAAGATCGGAATAATCTACGTTATTTTAAAAAATAAGTATTACATTTAGATTATTATACATACAGGATTGTAAAATAACGCACTCCCAACCCCAGATATCCCCTACCGATACTTGTTTCTGGGCAACAATCTGTTAATCTAGCTGTGTGCAGATTAATAAAATAGTCAATGGAAATCAGTAATTTATTTCAAGCTGGTGGTATAGTCATGTGGCCACTGCTGTTTTTTTCGGTGTTAGGAGTGGCGCTAATTATCGAACGCATTGCTTTTTGGATAAAAATCAGTAACCGTCAAAACCGTATTGTCCAAGTGGTTCTTAAAGTTTATCGTCAAGGTAATATGGTTGATGCTTTAAATATATTACATAGAAATGCTGATTTACCTATAGCCCGGATTTTTTTAGCGGCCTTAGAACTGGAAGAACCCAACCCAGAAGAATTTCGTTTGGCTTTAGAAAGTGAAGCACAGGCAGAAATTCCCCTATTAAAAAGGTTTCAGAACATTTTTGATACAATTATTGGTTTAGTCCCCTTGTTGGGGCTGCTAGGTACTGTATTAGGCTTAATTGCTTCCTTTAAATCATTGAATATTGGTGATGTCGGCGGCACAAAAACCGCTGGTGTCACCTCTGGAATTAGTGAAGCTTTAGTATCTACAGCATCAGGATTAGTGGTAGCTATTATTACCCTGTTTTTTGCTAATAGCTTTCGGGGAATGTATTTACGCCAAATTGCTTGGATTCAAGAATATGGTGGTCAGTTAGAATTACTATATCGTCGTCGTTATGAAAGAGGAGATAAATAATTATGCGTCTACTAGATGAACCTGATATACCAGCCCAAATTAATATTGTACCGATGATTGATGTCATTTTTGCGATTTTGACATTTTTCATTATGTCAACTTTATTTCTAAATCGTTCCGAAGGATTACCAGTGAATTTACCCAAAGCTGGCACTGCCAAAACTCAATCATCAGCTGCACCAATTACTGTGACAATAGACTCAGCAGGGTATCTAAGTTTAAACCGCCAGCCTGTCACCCTGGATACTTTACCAACCAGGGTACAACAATTAAAGGGAAAAAATACAGAAGTAGTTGTCATTATTAACGCTGATCAAAGTGCCACCCATGGTCAAGTTGTGGTAGTTATGGATAAAGTGCGTCAGGTACAAGGGGCAAAATTAGCGATCGCTACTCAAAAACCCTAATCACTGAGTTCTTAGTTACTAGCGGTATTCTGCCTCACCTTTGATGTTTGCTTTTGATGTGTGAAATCTAAAAAATAACCGCCGCTTTTAAGGGGGATAAACTATGACTATTTGGGTAAATGAGCAAATTGATCCTTCTGGGATGATTCATGCCTGTATTGCCTGTTGTAACGAGTCTCAGGCACTTGATTGTCATCAGTCATTTAAGAATAATTTAACCGACATACAAACAGCAGCAGGCTGGATAGCCAAATTACGGACAGTCAAATCTTGGGACGATGTACCAGTTAATGCCTTAAAACTTGATTAATCTGGATAAATCGCGTCTGCTAAAAATCCTGAACTCATCGGTCTTTATCTGCGTTTATCTGCGTTTATCTGTGTTTAATCATTAAACATCTCCTAATACTTTTCGATTAATCCTAAAACTCTTTTTTTGATCAACCACCCTAGAGTCTTTGCTAATCAGTCGGAACAATTCATAACCCAAGACCATTAAAAATGCACAAACTCCAAAAAATGGGGCTTGTGCATTTAAAATTATAAAAAGGTTATAAAACGGGCGAGGAGGGATTCGAACCCCCGACACCGTGGTCCGTAGCCACGTGCTCTAGTCCACTGAGCTACACGCCCTTGACTTACAACCTTGACTTACAAAATCTATAATAACACACACTTTCCCAATTATGCAAGATCATTTTTCAAATTCTTTTTCGTTAACCCATTTGGATGCTCAAGGAGAGGCTCAAATGGTTGATATATCAGGTAAAACAGCCACTATTCGTCAAGCTGTAGCCACTGGTAAGGTGCGGATGTTACCTGAGACTTTTGCCGCTATTGAAGCCGGTAACACTCCTAAAGGTGATGTTTTAGCAACGGCTAGGTTGGCGGGTATTATGGCCGCTAAACAAACAGCCCATTTAATCCCCCTTTGTCACCCTTTACCCTTACAGAAAATTACTGTGGAGATTATCCCCGATGCCCAACTACCTGGTTATCAAATTGATGCTACTGTGAAAACTAAAGCGGAAACCGGTGTGGAAATGGAGGCTTTAACAGCGGTGTCCATTGCTGCTTTAACTTTGTACGACATGGCTAAAGCGTTAGAAAAAACGATTCAAATTGAAGCGATTCATTTAGTTAGTAAAACAGGTGGAAAGTCTGGAGATTGGGTTGACATTTGTTGAATAAATCAGTAGACTATTATTTGTTAGGACATTTGCCGTACATTGAAAATTTACACATCACATTTATTGTGTAGGGGCTATCATGACTCACTCAGTGGCTAAAAACAGCCCAGAAAAATCCTTGCGTTCTAAATCAGAAAGATTAGAAGCCCGTATCAGTCCAGAAAATAAGGAATTGTTTCAACGTGCGGCTGATATTCAAGGACGAACACTCACAGATTTTGTAGTTAGCAGTCTTGTCGAGGCCGCAAATCAAATTATTCAACACAACGAAATCATGGTTTTAAGCAGAAAAGACCAAGAGGTTTTTGTGGAAGCACTGCTTAAGCCACCAGAACCCAGCGAAAAGTTACGACTTGCGGCTCAACGCTATAAAAAGAATATGGGTGTAGTAAGTGCAGTTAACAGATAATTTTGATGCTTTTAATCTTTTAATCATTGATAATCAATTCAGATTAAATAAATTTACTCAAAAACTACAGTTCTATTACCATAAACTAAGACACGGTTTTGTAAATGCAATCTTACCGCCCTAGCTAACACAATTCTTTCTAGGTCTTTACCTTTGCGGATTAAATCATTGACTTCATCTCGATGACTTACCCGTACCACATCCTGTTCTATAATTGGTCCTGCATCTAATTCAGGCGTAGCATAATGGGCTGTTGCACCAATAATTTTTACCCCTCTTTCAAAGGCGCGATGATAGGGATTAGCCCCAATAAATGCTGGTAAAAATGAATGATGAATATTAATAATTTGGGGGAATTGTTTAATAAAATCGGTGCTAACTATTTGCATATATTTGGCTAAAACTACTAAATCTATTTTGTATTGATGCAGTAATTCTAGTTGTTTAGCTTCTTGTTCTTGTTTATTGTCTTTAGTAATCGGGATGTAATAGTAATCAATACCAAATTGTTCAACTACAGATTGTAAATCTGGGTGATTACTAATAATTAAAGGAATTTCCGCAGGAAATTCTTTAGCGCGATGTCTCCAAATTAAATCAAATAAACAATGATCTTGACGACTGACCCAAATAGCAATACGGGGAAGAGTATCAGAAAAGTGTAATTCCCATTTTGCATTTAAAGGTTGAGCGATCGCATTAAACGCCGGTTCAATTACATCTTTGGGTAAATTAAATCCTGTTAATTGCCATTCAATGCGAGTGAGAAATAGTCCAGCTTCAAAGTCTGTATGTTGATCTGCATGAGTAATATTGCCACCATTAGCATAAATGAAATTGGCAAATTTTGCTACTAATCCCCGTTGATCTGGACAATAAATTAATAAGGTTGCTGTTTGTTTTCTCATTGAGGGGTTGGTTTAGGAAGGATAGGTAATGGTTTTACATTAGTCTTTTCTTGTATTTGTTTCCATTCTGATATGTCTCGATTGACTGCATTAAAAAAATCCTGGGAAACTAACAATAAGTTGAGATTTTGATTAGCATCAGCTTGAGCATATAAGAATTGATTATTAAACTCAGCCTTACCTAAAATCAATTGATGACTTTGTTGATTTTTGAGTTTAATATCAATAGTTGCTAGAGGTTTATCTAAACCAAATTCTGGTAATTCTGTGGGTAAAACTGATACTGTTCTTTCAATTTTACCATTAACTAACAAATCCATCAAGTAAGAAACAATTGCATCATTTGCTGGTGCTGATATGGGAGATTTAATTTCCCATGCAGGTTTTGCAGTTGTATTCCTTTTTTCTAGTTTTAAAGTTGTATTTTTAGCTTTAATTGTTAAAGATTGGACATCATTAGCAGTAAAGGAGAAAATTTTCTGTTTTTGGGCTTTTATTTCTGTTGGTTGAGTTTTTCCTTTAATTTCATAGAAATATACAAAACTCCCCAAACCCAGAGCTAAAAGTATTAAAATCCAAGTTGTTTTTGGTAATTTCATCTTGATAATCAATTAATAAAATCATTTAGTTAATGAGAAATTAAAACCGCTTCTCGCCATTTTTGTACTGAGTTAATTATATAGATATGATGGCTACATTTTAACATTTCTACCGTGATAATTTCTTCTCTTATTTTACCTTGATTAAGTAGATTAGCGCGAAAAGTCCCTGCTAATAAACCGCACTTTACCGGGGGTGTCAGCAATTCTCCATTTAAGTCTACCACAATATTACCAATACAGGTTTCTGTTATTTCACCTTTTTCATTCCACAATAAAACATCATCACAATCAGGAAAAGCGGCTTTTGCTATTTCATAAACTTGGCGATTTGTTGTTTTATGATACAAAAATATATTACTGGAGTCAATCGGTGTGCAACACATACCTAGCTTGACAAATTCCTGATTATTTATAGGGAATAAAGGTATTGTTTGATATATGATTTCACCCTGAGAATCTAATAATAACCGTAGTTTATAATCTTGATTGGAAAATGATTTTGTTAATTGATAAAGTTGAGTTTTTACATGATGTAAATTCACATTAAAACCAAAGTAATTGGCTGAATCTTGTAACCGTTGTAAATGATAATTTAATATAAAAAAACCATTTTTATCTTCCCATAAAATTGTTTCTAAAAGTGAGAAATTAGGTTGATTTAATGTCAGAACTTGGGCTTTAATCTGACATTCTTGATATTCATCACTACTCACAGAATCCCAGACAATTCCTCCTCCAACTCCATACTCTGCTTGGTTATTTTCTTTATTAATTAATACAGTCCGAATAGCAACATTAAATTGGGCTTGACGTTGGGGACTAATAAAACCAATGCACCCAGTATAAATACGTCGCGGCGTATTTTCCAATTCCTGAATAATTTGCATTGTCCGGGCTTTAGGTGCGCCGGTAATAGAAGCGCAGGGAAATAACGCCCCCATAATTTCACTCATAGAAACTGTAGTTTTGGCTGTAACAGTAGATGTCATTTGCCAAACTGTGGGATATTTCTCGACATTAAATAAACTGGGAACTTTAACTGTATTAATATTAGCTATTCGTCCTATATCATTGCGAATCATATCCACAATCATCACATTTTCCGCGCGGTTTTTTTCAGAAAAATATAGTTGTTTAGCAATATCATAATCAGTGACTAATGTTAAACCTCTAGCTGCTGTTCCTTTCATGGGACGCGAGGTTAAGTTATCATCATCAAGATGAAAAAAAAGTTCAGGGGAAGCAGAACAAATAGCAAATTTATCAATATCAATATAAGCCCCATAATCTGCTTTTTGTGCTTGCACTAATTTCAGAAATAATTCCCAAGTATCACCACTAAAAGGTGCATTTAAACGTAATGTATAATTGACTTGATAAGTTTCCCCCAAGGAAATATATTTTTTAATTTTACCAATGGCTTGATGATATTCTGCTTCACTTACTGAAGGTGTCCAATTAAGTTTATATTTATCAGCTAAGGTAGGTTTTGGTAAATCAATAATTTCTGGTTTTTGATATAACCCAAACCAGAGTAACGGAAATGAACAAGGAGAATGGGTTTTTAGTATTGAATCAAAAGCGCTTGAAGCTTCATAACTAATAAAACCCGCCCCATATATTTGATGTTTATTAATCAAATCATTCACTAGTTGCAATTTAGGAACAACTTGATCAATACTATTAGTTTGGATGATTTCCTCAGGATCTTGAAAGCAAAGCCAATGTTTTAGTTTAGCATTATGAATTACTAATTTATTTTTCATCTACGTTTCCACCAAATAATAAAACCTGTTAGCAAACCCAGTAAAGGTAATAAAACTACAGCAGATATTGTTAACAA
>OMJF01000167.1 GCA_900299285.1 Anabaena sp. 54
TCAAGAATGGGAACATGAAACCTCGGAAGATGCCGAAGCTAAATCATTTTGGGATGGGTTTTTTCATGTTTTTGGTATTTCTCGTCGCAGGGTGGCAACATTTGAACAATCTGTCAAAAAAGCCGATAATAAGCAAGGTTTTATTGATTTACTCTGGAAAGGTGTCATTTTAGTAGAACATAAATCTAGGGGCAAAAATCTCGATAAAGCTATGCAGCAAGCTAAAGATTATTTCCCTGGTTTAAAAGAACATGAATTACCAAAATATATTCTAGTTTCTGATTTTCAAAAGTTTAAACTCTACGATTTAGATACTAATATTACCACGGAATTTGCACTACCGGATTTTATTAATCAGGTTCATTTATTCGGTTTTATTGCTGGTTATCAAAAACGCACTTATAAAGATGAAGATCCGGTCAATATCCAAGCGGCTGAATTAATGGGTAAACTACATGATAAACTAGAAGCAGTTGGTTATCAAGGTCATGATTTAGAAGTCTATTTAGTCCGTTTACTCTTCTGTTTATTTGCTGATGATACTGGCATTTTTGATAAAGGTATTTTTTGGGAATATATTGATTTACATACTAAATCAGATGGTAGTGATTTAGCTATGCACATTGCTTCTATTTTTCATATTTTAAATACACCACCGGAAAAAAGATTGAAAAATTTAGATAGCAATTTAGCACAATTTCCCTATGTCAATGGTAAGTTATTTGCAGAGGTTTTACAACCGGCTGCTTTTGATAGCAAAATGCGGGAAATGTTTTTAGAAGCTTGTGGTTTTGACTGGGGTAAGATATCACCGGCTATTTTCGGTTCGATGTTTCAAGCGGTCATGAATCCCACGGAAAGACGAAATTTAGGCGCTCATTATACCTCGGAAAAAAATATTCAAAAGTTGATTAAACCTCTATTTTTAGATGATTTATATTTGGAGTTGGAAAAGGTCAAAAATAATCGGGGTAAACTCCAAGAATTTCATCAAAAAATCGCTAATCTTTATTTTCTTGATCCTGCTTGTGGTTGCGGTAATTTCTTAATTATCACTTATCGGGAATTGCGACAGCTAGAAATTAAAATTTTGCAAGCATTGAATAAAAATGGACAGCAATTTATTAATATTCAAGATATTATTAAGGTTAATGTAGATCAATTTGCTGGTATTGAATATGATGAATTTGCGGTGCGTGTTGCTGAGGTGGCCATGTGGTTAATTGATCATCAAATGAATATTCAAGTTAGTCATGAATTTGGACAATATTTTTTCAGAGTTCCTTTAACTAAATCTGCCAAAATTGTTCATGGTAATTCGTTAAGAATTGACTGGGAAACGGTTATAGAGAAAGAAAAGTTAAGTTTCATCTTAGGAAATCCCCCATTTGTTGGTAAACAGCTACAAAATTCAGAACAGAAAGCAGATATGCAATATGTTTGTCATAGTATAAAAAATTCAGGTGTTTTAGATTATGTAAGTGCTTGGTATATCAAAGCTGCTCAGTTGATACAAGATACAAATATTCGTTGTGCTTTTGTGAGTACAAGTTCTATTTCTCAGGGTGAACAAGTTGGGATTATTTGGCAAGAACTTTACAATAATTATAAAATAAAAATACATTTTGCCCATCGTACTTTTAGCTGGAGTAATGAAGCTAAAGGTAATGCTGCTGTACATTGTGTAATTATTGGTTTTGGTTTAGAGGATATTGAAAATAAGAGAGTTTTTGATTATGTCAATATTAAGGGTGAACCAACAGAAAGGAAAGTTAAAAATATTAATCCGTATTTAGTACCAGGAAATGATTTAGTTATTTTAAGTAGAAGCAAACCTATTTCAACTGTTCCCAATATTAATTTTGGTAGTATGCCTAATGATGGTGGATATTTAATTTTAACTGAATCAGAGAAAGAAAAATTTTTGAATAATGAACCAGATGCTCAAAAATGGATCAGACCCTATACAGGAGCGCAAGAATTTATTAATGGTTATTCACGCTACTGCTTATGGTTAGTTGGTATTCAACCTCAAGAACTTAAACGATTAAAAAGTATTGCTCAAAGGGTTGAAGAAGTAAAAAAAATCCGCAGTCAAAGCAGTAGAGACTCAACTAAAAAGTTGGCAGATTTTCCAGCACTTTTTGGAGAAAATAGACAACCTGATAGTAATTATATAATTATTCCTCTACACTCCTCTGAAAATAGAAAATATATTCCCATCGGTTTATTTGACAAAGATAATATTGTTGCGAATAGTTGTAGTTGTATTCCTAATGCTACCCTCTATTTATTTGGTATTCTCACTTCAGAAATGCATATTACATGGGTAAAATATGTATGTGGAAGATTAAAAAGTGATTATCGTTATTCTAATACCATTGTTTATAATAATTATCCCTTTCCTGAAAACGTCAATGAGAAACAAAAACAGAAAGTAGAAACAGCAGCACAAGCAGTATTAGACACAAGATTAAAATATCCTGATAGTAGTTTAGCCGATTTGTATGACCCCCTAACTATGCCACCTGATTTAGTAAAAGCTCATCAAATATTAGATAAAGCTGTAGATTTATGTTATCGTCCCCAACCATTTGTAAATGAACTGAATAGAATTGAATTTTTATTTAGTTTATATGAGGCTTTAAATGCTCCCTTACTCAAACCAGAGAAAAAGAAAAGAACGAAAAAAAGCAATTAATTAGCTATAAAGTTATATGTTTTTAATTGCATCCTCAATTTCCTCTAAACTCACATCAAATTGATCTGATTTTGCATAGATAAGTAAAAGTAAAATACATTCAGGTGAAATAATTTGATATATCACCCTATATCCCCCACTTTTTCCTGTGGGGATATCACTGTTTTTTGCTCTAACTTTCAATACAGTTGATTCAATTCCTGAAATTTGATTACCAATAAAATTTCCAGATGATAGTTCATCTATTATGGGTTGAATATCTGATTGAATTTGGCGATAGCGTTTACTTAAACTTTTGAGACGACGTTTAAAAGGAGGTGTAAAACGAACTTCTACCATAAACTTTATCATTTGGCTCTATTAAAAAACTAGAAAATTAATTTTTTTCCCTGTTCCCTGCGATGCACTGAGCTTGTCGAAGTGTTCCCTTCTCTCAACTTCTCGGTTTAGCATAACAAGTACCTAAGAACCTATAATTTTAGGCTTCAATATCCTCCCAAAGTTGTGAAATAGGAAAGGTATTTCCTGCTTTTCCCTCTCGCACAGACTCTTGCAAATCAGCTAATATTTGTGATTTTGGTTCTTGTTCATCAATCCAAGCTAAACCACTAACGTTATCGGAGTTTATTGAACTTATAAGCTGTTGCCAAAGTTCTACGGGTATAATTACATCAGTTGTTTTTCCCTCTAAATTTGTCACATAACGAACCTGGGTTTTAATTTTTTTCATGATTATTGGTTTGGATATCTTTGAATATTTTTATTGTATGCTATTCTACTTAGATTTAACCTGTTACTGCCAATTAAAATGATGAAAATACTAAAGTAATAGATTTTTGTTCAAAAACAAATTTATATTTGTACTCTATAATTTAATGATAAGTTAATACTTACTATATATTTTTCCACACCTAACTAATGTCCCGCGTTTATCCCCGCCGTCAACGGCAGCTTGAAAGTTTAGTCCAAAAATTAGGTTTGTCAGTCAATGCACCTATTAAATGGGAATTGTTAGATCTAGCACTCACCCATCCCACGGTTTCTGATACCGCCAACTATGAACAACTAGAATTTGTGGGCGATGCGGTGGTACGTCTCGTGGCGGCTGTGGTATTATGGGAACATTATGCTGATTGCTCAGTTGGTGATTTTGCCGCTATTCGTTCGGTTTTGGTGAGCGATCGCATTCTCGCCCAATTAGCCAGAGAATATGGTTTAGAATTATATTTATTGGTGGCTGGTAGTGCTACTGCTGATCATATCGGCCAAGAATCACGATTAGCAGATTCTTTTGAAGCAGTTCTAGGAGCGCTCTACCTTAGCACTAACAACCTTAGCCTGATTCGTCCTTGGTTAGATACCCATTTCCAACAGCTAACCACAGAAATCCGTCTTGACCCTGCTAGACTCAATTATAAAGCCGCCTTACAAGAATGGACTCAAGCACAATTTAAAGTTTTACCAGAGTATCGAGTAGTCGAAATTAGTCAACCCCACCGCAATCATGAACGCTTCTTTGCTGAAGTTTGGCTACACGAGAAAATGTTAGGACAAGGTAAAGGACGTTCTATTAAAGCCGCTGAACAAGCCGCTGCGAAGGAGGCTTATTTGCTAATTAGCACCCGTCTGACAGAGGAGTAATTAAAATCATCTGATATTTACAGCACTTCCCGGTGTTATGAGGTACATATCTAGCGGGCAAGATGCCCGCACCACAAGAGTTTCATGATTCAACTTTGTACTTCATCAGAGCGGAAACCGCTGTATATGTGAATATATATATATCTACAGGTGTTATAAAATACAAAATAAAACCAATTGCCTCCACTCAAGGGAGGCTAAAAGGATTTTAAACCCACCCAAGTGGGTTATGTCTGTGTAGATGCGGTTTATATCCACCTAATCTATGCTTCTATTCTTCTACTTTTACCCAAAAATCTGCGGTTTTAATATTTCCATTACGGTTAAATTGTAGCCACATTTTATATGTTCCTGATTGGGGAAATTTTGTCTGAAATTCTATTTTTCCATCTGGGGTATTTTTGAGTGCATGAGCATGAATATAATCGGATTTTGTCAAGGGAGATGAACTTTTAATAATCACTAAATGACCTTTTTCTCCTAAGTAGGGTTGTAGGTCTTGAATGGGTTGATTTTTATTGTCTTTTAAATCAAAATTTAAACTTATTTCTTTACCAGCTTGCAGATTTTTTTCAGAAATATTCAGATTGACTTTAGTATCTGTTAAGGTTTTAGTTTTCGTGAATTTTTCTAAATCTCTTGGGGATGAAACTGAACCGGGAATTGTCATGTTCATCAAACAAACATTTTCCTTTTTCCCAGCGGGTTTATAATCACTGAAAAGTGTATAATTTCCTGATTCTGGAAAATTTGCAGTTACTTGAAATCGTCCATTTTCTTTGTATTCGGGGTGAAGATGAGCAAAAGATTTTAAATCATCCTTAACTACAATTAAGTGCATGATTTTTTCCTGGAAAATATCAAATTTATTCACAGGTTTTCCCGTAGCATCTTGAATATCTATGACTAAATTAACTGATTGATTGGGAGTTAAAGTTTTGGGAGCATTTAATGTCGCTTGAGTAGTTGTTTGTGAATTATTTTCATGATTCATATTTTCCATAGAATGTCCCTCATGTCCACCCATGGAATCTTGATCATGATTCATCATCATACTAGGAGATAGTTCTACTTTAGTAGATTTAGTAATTGATGAACAAGCGGAAGCTGCTAATAAAGTTGTCACCACAAAAACACCTGATAAAAATCGTTTCATTTTAGGAATGTTGTACTTTTTAATTTATCGGCTAGTTTGACTTCTAGCTCCATTACCAATAGCATCTTTTTTTTCTGTATTCGGTAATAAAGCTAGATCAGTTAAGGGTAATTTGATGATTACCGTTGTTCCTTGATTTAAACCCAAACTCTGTAAAGTAATTCTACCACCCATGAGTTCAATTAAATTCCGGGAAATTGCTAAACCCAATCCAGTTCCTTCAAATTTGCGTGTAGTTGTACCATCAACCATGACAAAAGGACGAAATAGTTTACCTTGTTCTGCTGGATCAATACCAATTCCTGTGTCTTTAATAGATACTATAGCATAAGACTGATGACTATTTTTATAAATTTTTGTACTAATTTGAATAGTACCTTCATCTGTGAATTTAGTAGCATTACCAATAATATTAATTAGCACTTGTTTAAGTTTGACTATATCGGCCTTAATTGGGATAGGTTTATCACCTATATCACAAATTAATTGCAGTCTTTTGGATTGGATATTAACTGATTGTAAGTTAATGACTTCTAATAATAATTGACGTAAATCTAGAGGGACTATAATCACGGAAAGTTTACCAGCTTCTATTTTAGAAATATCCAATAAATCATTGATTAAACCTAATAAATGAATTGCTGTATCATCGGCTTTTTTGAGAAATTCTAATTCCTCTTCCTTGTTATCACACAAACCATCACGAACCAGACGAATGCAATTAATAATAATATTAAGTGGGTTTCTTAATTCATGGGAAGTTGTTGCTAAAAATTGACTTTTAATTTGGTTAGCTGATTTAGCTTCTTTCCAAGCAATTTCTAATTCCTCAGCCCAATCTTTGAGTCTTTCTACCATTTGATCTAATGCTTGTGCTAGTTGGTTAAATTCCCGAATTTTGAAATTACGAGGAATAGGTTGGGCGGCGTGGTGACTATGAAGATTAACAGCATAGTCGCGTAATTCTTCTATTGGATCTGCTAAATAAGGAACTAAATAAAATGATGCTAATAAACTTGCACCAATTAAACCCACTGTTAACACAATCAGAATTAGTTTAATTTCTTCTAAACCAAATAGAGCATTTTCTACACTTGTAACTGCTAGTATAATCCATCTTTGTGATGGTTTTGTGGTTATAGGTTTAGGGGTAGCTGTAAAACCAGCGACCAATTCTTCTCCTTCTTTAAAAGATAAATTACTAGAATTATTATTTCCAGCTAAGGCATCTTTAACTATAGCTTGTATTCTTTCTGCATCGTGATAATTTTTAATATTAGTACCGATTCTTTCCGGTAATAAATGAGCTAAAACCCTACCATCTTCAGAAATTACAACTAAAGAACCAGTAAGAGA
>OMJF01000168.1 GCA_900299285.1 Anabaena sp. 54
GGACTATTTCGAGGTCGGGAGAATCAGATTTAATTTGTACTTGTAACATAAAGTTTACTTCTTGTCGTTACTAATTCATTGTAGCATTTGTCTGATAGATTGGCGCAAGGTATATGAGGATTTCCAGGATGAGGAATTCGGTGATTAATTGTCTGAATCAGGATTTACAGGATTTCAGGATTTACAGGATGAGGGATCTGTTTGCAGATGAGGTTGCTAATTTGACGGTGGTTAATTGGTGGCGATCGCTGTCCCTAAATCCCTAGATCCCCGACTTCTTTAAGAAGTCGGGGATCTGAATAACCTCACTTGTTGAGCTATTGCACCAAAATTGCTAAACAACACTCAAATTTACTCTCACAACAACATCGTTGTAATCTTTATCCCCCCCACCTGCTAAATCTTCAAAACCAAAGACGTTATTTCCTAACAGACGAATATGATCTACCTTATCAGCATTAGCTCCTATATAGGCAAAGTAAGCTTGGTCAACTTGTCCATTTAGAACTTGATCCACAGTGCAACCATTTGTAAGAATAAATGGAGCGAAAATACTTCCTCCTGTTAATGTCTTATCTGTAAAACTGGCAGTTCCTTGGTTATCAACTCTGAGGTCAATTCCCGCCACACGATTTTTGATAGCCGCTTGAGCATAACCTGAGTCACCAGGACGGAAATCAACTGTACCATCAGCATCAACATCAATACCACCATTTTCATCTGCTACTTTATAAAAGCCAACGAAGTTGTTAAAAGCAGCTTCTCTATTAATAACAAAATCAGCTTTTACATCTTGGGTTATACCTCTTAAATCAAGAACTTCTCCTTGTTGTTTTCCTTGCAGATTTGTACCCAAGGGTAATGGGTCATTTGTAGATTTAATGTTGACTACCAAATCTTTAAAGTCAGTATTATTATTAGATCCATCTTTCCAAGCTAAGGAGAAACCATCAGTACCCAAGTCCGTGATTTTTTGGCGGGAGATGTCAGAGAAAAGTATATCTGAAGTTGGGGTATTCCCATTTTGGACGCTATCAATTGTACCGTTTTTAACTAATAGAAATCTCAGGTTATTACCAGATTCAAATTCTAGTAGACTTGTCAGGTTGTTAGTATTAAATCCATTGGGAACATTAGCAATAGTTGAGAAAATCACTTTTGATTTATTCAAAGCTGCTTGGGTATAACCTGTTTCTCCTGGAGAAATACCATTAATTTTACCTTGGGCATCGTCAACGGTAAATACAGCCAATTCATTGACTAGATTGGAATTACGTCCCGCAAGAGTAACTTGAAGTTTTGGTTTGTTCCCAGAAATTGTAAAGATGTCATCAGCAATCTTGCCGAGGCTAAGAGTGGGTTGTAAAAATCCAGTAATGACAACGGTTACTGTTGCGGTGTCGAAATTCCCATTACCGTCACCAATGGTATATTCAAAAGTATCAGAAGCTGTTGCTTCGGGTGCTAATAAATCAAACTGGCCATTAGGATCATAAACAAGGATTCCTGCATCAGTGAGGCTAATAATAGATCCTGATGCTAAAGTCACCTTATTGCCTAAAGCGATCGCGCTATTGTTGATTTTAGTAATGGTTAGAGGGTCATCATTAGGATCACTGTCGTTGCTTAATACGTTAATTTCAACAGAAGTTGACGAGGTGGTGTTAGCGGTGTCTGCAATGGCAATGGGGGCTTGAGCAGATTGTTTGAGAGCATCAATTAAGACAGAAACCACTTGTGAAGCATCCGCAGCCTGAAAGTTTTTACCACTGGTTGCATTGGCAAGTTTTGTAAAATCTGCCGCTGCTGATGGATTGTCCCCAATTAGAACACTGAAAATTTCGACTGGAACGATGATTGGAGAGTCTGTAGCATCGGCAGATAATACAGAGAAACTGGTAACAGCGAGTCCGTCTGTGGGGTTAGTGGTTTGGACATCGCTGGCAAGCAAAGACTTTGCATAAACTGATACATCAACGTTTGCGGCTAGTTGAAAGACCTGATTAAAAAGGTCGGTATCTTTAGCTGGTGCATCACCAAATAGGATAATCCGTCTTGCATTTGCTTCTTTTCGCCATTCACCTGCACCACCAGATAATGCGCGAATGAGTCCAGAATTAACGTATTCAGGTTCATCGCCGCCACCACCAACTGAAATGCTGTTGATGGCTTGGAGGGCTACGGTTTTGCGATCTTCGATTTTCGGCTGATCTGTGAAGGAAAGGAAGGTGTTTGTAGTGGGATCGTTATAACCAACTACGGCGATCCGAGAGTCGAGAAAGTTATCAAAGATGGAGTTGATAATGTTACTGGCACTGGCTTTAACCGCATCAATATCATCCCACATACTGCCAGTCGTATCAATGACAAAGGCGATATCTTGCCCTGGTTTAAGGTTAACTGATTTATCGGAAAAGACTGCGGTTTCAATATTTTTAAGGGTATCAGAGCCGTCTCTACCGCTCACTTTGTCAGTAATTTTGACAGATTTGTTGGACAGAAACTCGATATCATAATCAGACCTAGCACCTTTATACCTGGATTCGTCTTTGTCTTTTTCTGGAAGTAGTCCGAATAGGAACGATCCTCCATCTATCGTGTCATCACCTTCACCGCTAATGAAAACATCATCTTTTGAACCTCCAGTAAGATTATCTGCTCCTTGACCGCCAATAAGAACAACACCATTATCTTTGTAAGCTTTTAAGGTCGGGTAATCCGAAACTTTATCAGCAGAAAGATTATTATTCTCCACTGTTCCATACAAAATTGGCTTGTTCCCGTAAAGAAATTTTGTAACACCATTGTTGAATAAATTATCTAACAATTTATCCATATCTGGTTTCAATTTGAATAAATTCAACCCGCCCCAAGATGATATTTTTGCTTGGTCATTGTCGAATGAAGTTTTATCGTATTTTATCCCAGTGAGAGAACCCGTAAAATTGATATTTACTGTTCGACCAATATTTGACGGATCAACACGCTCTTGAAGATAAGGATTACCTATAGCTGCAATTATCCCTCCTCCTACAAAATCAAAATTTTCTTGATAATCAACTTTACGTGGTTCAATTGCAAAATTCTCTATTCGTCTTTTGCCATCTGATTCAACAATAAATACTGCATCACCGGAAATCTGAAATGATTGGGAGTTCCATATATAAACTCGATCTGCATAATCATCAACGTTATCTTGATAATCAGTATGCTTCATATTCCATCCAAATTTGTCTATTATCCCAAATTTAGCTGCTAACTGTTCCTTAGTATAAGTTCCAGTAGGAATTGTCGGATCGAAAAAACCTGGATTGAAAAATTTTTTGACAAGCTCAAACTGCGCTCCTACTACAAACCTGCCAACACTTTTCATAAAATCGTCTACTTCAACTGAAGTTGGCACAGATAGTGTTGCAGGACGGATGAGTTTATCATCAATAAGATTATTAGGAGTTGATTTAGTTCCATACAAATACCAGTTTGTAATTTGTGCATACCAGTTTGTAATTTCTGCTGCTGTTAAATCTGCCATGATGACCCTCCACTATTAATTTTAAATTTTACGTTTTACCATCGGATTGCACCACAATTTTGTGGTGCATTTTCAAACTTAATTATTTTTGATTTTTGATTACCTTTATCATCCAGATAACGGACTTCAAAATTAAGAACTATGGCATCACCAGAATTATATCCAGTGATGCGATCTAAAAAATTAGCCGGTGGGAGGTCATATCCTCCCCCTGGATTTACTTGACAGCAATTCGGATTTTTTTGGATAAATTCCTCAAAATTATCGTACCTAATTTGCTTATAATACTGAGTTCCTTTATGTACGGTTTCTATTGGGACACGTTCCCTGTTGTTATGATAATTAAATACGATCTGAATCTTTTCCTTGTCACTTAGATAGCGCATTTGCTTAAAGCAAAATTTTGAATAATTTAGACCAAAATACAAAGTAGCAATAGATACTATTGTACTACAGGCAGTCGTTAGCCAAAATCGAAGAGTCATACTTATTTAACCCTTGTTACAAATAATTCTTTAAAAGATGGATACTACATTGTGAAGTGCGGAATATGGGATGAACAACATTAAACGGTTCTTGAAATTTAGATAACGGTTTTGCTTGGGACGGTAGTATATTGACATCTAATGTACTTAACAAAATACTAGATACAGTAATGGCAGAAACAGCGATCGCAGATGATATAATCTTATTCATGTCAATTCCCCCCGTTTAAATAACGTACAAATTCCTATTGGGAGTAAATGTAGATAAATATGAAATTCACTACCCGACCCACAATAAATTACGATAGTTTTAAAACATACTTAATTTAATACGCCCAAAAGAGGATGTCAAGACCTCAAAGGTATGTAAAAGCGGTAAAAAGTCTCTAAAAGTAATATTCTGTCACCCATAAAAATCTTTACAAACGCTATTAGTCAAAAATTTATCTCTTACACCAAACCCGCGAAGGCGGGTTTTGTCTGTGTAGCCGTGACTTCCAGTCGCCAGGCTAACAAATTTCCAACCCGCGAAGATGGGTTTTGTCTGTGTAGTTTCACTAGAAGAAGTATTAAAAGCATGATAGAATATCAAAAAGTCTTGACTTGAAGGGGGAGTAGTGTTAAATATTGAACAGATAATTGAAATTGCAGATAACCAAGTCTTTGAACATCAAGGACAGCATCTCAATGATTTACAAAGAGCTATCCTGGAAGGGACACTACAGGGTAGAACTTACGCAGATATCGCCAAAGAACACCAACACAGTGAAAAATATATCAAGGATAGCGCCAGTAAACTGTGGAAATCCTTATCTCAAGCAGTTGGAAAAAAAGTTAATAAATTTAATATCAAGTCAACTTTAGGTAGATGTAGTTTTAGATGTAGTTTCTCTTCAACTAATATTTTCACAATCAATAGTGGTAATCTATTTAAAGAATCTGCACCATCAACTGAAAATGATGAAATTATCTATACAAAAGAACAGATAATCTCTCATCTAGATTTAAAAGATGCACCTGAAGTAAGTGATTTTTATGGACGCAAAGTAGAATTATCATTACTACAACAAAAAATCCTGCAAGAAAAATGTAATTTAATCAACTTACTGGGTATTAGAGGTATTGGAAAAACTGCTTTAGCTTTAAAATTAGTTGATAATATCAAAGAAAATTTTGAGTTCGTTATTTATAAAAGTTTAAAATCTCTACCCAGTTTAACACAACTAATTACAGAGACAATTTACCCTAATGATCAGGTGATTCAAAATAACTCATCTCATCAACTTTCACAATTTAAAAAAGCCATAGAAAAACACTCTTATCTGATTATAATTGACGATGTTAACTGTATTTTTTCAAAGCATCAAGTATCAGGTAAATATCAACAAGGGTATGAAGAATACGGGAATCTCTTTAAATTATTATCAACAACCAAACATCGAAGTTGTCTAATTATCAATAGTAGTGAGGAAATTCGTGAATTATCTAAACCACAAACTGATCATGGTCATGTTTTCACCTTAGAATTATTAGGATTAGGTGATGATGGTCTAAACATTCTTAAAAAATTTGGCTTGAAAAATGAAGAAAATTATCAAAAATTGCTGAATATTTATGAGAGAAACCCCCAATATTTACAAATTATTGGTTATCTTATTCAGGAATTATTTGCAGGTGACACCAATAAATTTTTGCAGCTAGAACAACCTTTTATAGATATTGAACTAAGGGCTTTTTTAGAGCAAAGTTTAGATATCTTAACACCATCAGAAGTAGAATTACTGCATTTTATAGCTAGTCAAAAAGGCTCAATTTTATTAAGTGAACTAGAAAATAATTATCAAGTTTATGAACCAATAGTTAGTAGTATTCAATCGCTAAAAAGGCGTTTCCTTCTTTCTACCCAACAGATAAATGCAGAAGTGAGTTTAGAGATTTCACCTCTGATTAGGAAATTTTACCACAAACTAGATTATAACTAGATTCCCGACTTCTCCAAGAAGTCAGGGATCTAAATTAAATTGTATCTGGATCAATATTTAATTCTCGCAACTTTGCTGCTAACCGTTGAGCTTTTTCATCGGCAATTTTCGCTTTTTCTGCTGCAAATGCGGCTCTTTTAGCTTCAATTGTTGCTCTTTGTGCTTCAAATTCTGCACTTTCTTCCGGTGTCGGAACTAAATATCCAGCAGATGTAAAATACCTTAATAAACCCCGGTCAACTCCCAAATATAAACCCAGTTCTTGACTCCATAAATGTCCTTTATCATTGGGTTCTACAGGTTGATATTTACCATGTATTAAATAAAAACCTGCAAATTCTAAGCTATAGGGGTCAAACCAAAAATACTCAGGTGTGCGAAAAGTATCTTGATAAAGTTCTTTTTTAGTTTCTCTATCAGTTTTTGCTGTAGTTGGTGAAAGAATTTCGATAATAACATTGGGATATTTGCCATTTTCTTCCCATACAACCCAACTTTTTCTAGTTTTTCGTTCTGTTCCTAAAACCACGAAAAAATCTGGACCTCTCACATCTTCTGATTTCTTTTGATGAGGACTATAATAAATACTTAGGTTTCCCACAGCATAAAAATCAGTTCTCTCCTTCCATAACCATTTGAGAGATTTTATTAAGAGCATTATTTGTTCGAGATGCAGTTCTGTTTCCACGGGAGGTTCATCACTATATAGGTCACTGGGGGGGAAAATGATATCTTCTGATATATCTTCTAAGGCGTTTGGTTGTAATTCCAGTGCTTGAGTAATCATCATGATATGATACCAAGTAATTATTTGTTAATAATAACATGAATCCAAAAATGTTGGTTTATACCTAGACAACACCAAAAAAAATTTTAATTATGTTTATGAAAATGTTACGATATCAGTGGTAGTAGAGGAAAACAACAATGAAAAAAACATTGATAATCAAAATAGTTATTTCGTCCCTAACTTGCTTAAATATATTTACTCCCAATCAAGTTGTGGCTCAACTTTTACCACAACCGTGGGTGACGGTGGGAAGTAAAGATAGTGAAGTTACCTATGGTGCGGGTGTTAAAGTTTTAGGTTTTGGTGTTGAAGTAGGAAGAGGACCTGGGGGTGCTGTGGGAGCAGATGTTTTAAAATTTTTGAGTTTACCAGTAATTTCACCTTATGTCGGAATTGGTTGGTATTCAGAAGATAAAGGTCTTGCTGTTTCTGGTGGTGTACAAGTAGTCACTAGCGATCATGTTTTTATAGGCGCTGGTTACAATTCTGTGCGAGGAATTAATGGTCAAATTGGTGTAAAATTTTAGAGGATGTTTGAACTTTTTAATTCTTTCTTTTAATCCCCTTGTCGTCGTTTAAGCCTTCTATTTCTTCTTGAGTAAAAATAGGAGGCCATAATTTAGAAACAGCTAATTCCCAACCTGATTAATTCAAGCAAAGAGGAAAGCAATTAACACATTGCTAATTTCACTTATTGAATATCTGATGAACCCTAAATCTACATTGTAATCTAAACCACACTAAAACCAGTTTGGACTTGTTTTACATCTTTAATGGTCTTTATTGGCATAAAATAATACTCCTGATATCTAAATTTGGGGTAATTCAACCAAACACAATTTGATTTTAGATTTCCTTAAATTGTATCTGGATCAATACTTAATTCTCTTAATTTTGCGGCTAGTCTTTGAGATTTTTCATCTGATATTTTCGCCTTTTCTGCTTCAATTTCTGCTCTTGTTGCTTCTATCTCTGCGCTTTCTTCCGGTGTAGGAACTAAAACTCCTGATGATGTAAAATATCTTAGTAAACCCTCATAAATCCCCAAATATAACTCCAATTCTTCGGTCCATAAATGTCCTTTTTCGTTAGGTTGTAAGGGTTGATATTTGCCACTAATTAAATTAAATTCTGCAAACTATAATGTATAAGTATCAAACCAAAAATAATCAGGTGTACGGAAAGTATCTTGATAAAGTAGTTTTTTAATTTCGGCGTTGCTGAATCAAGGTATGAAAATAAAGATCTAATAATCTGAAGTATTGGTCATGTAATAGTTTAGCGATGCCTACGGCGAGGGAAGCTATCGCTAATAAATAAAATCATACCCAAAATCAGCAACGCCTATTGTTGAATGAGTTCCTCTAAATCTGGTAATCTAGAGGTAGTGGATATCGTCTTTACACAGACCTGCAATATTAAACCAGCGAGTCATGGTGATTTTGGTAATAGGTGAACAGTTTAAGTTTAGACTATTTTAGGATTAACTTGAGACTTTTAGGGAAAAATTAGGTAATGTCTGAAAACACCAAATAGCTGTTAATAACGTAAGTTGCTAGTTAGGGAAAATGTCATAATCAGGATATCCAAGATTAAAGGATGAACAGGATGAAAACAGAAAATTACTCACCAATTACC
>OMJF01000169.1 GCA_900299285.1 Anabaena sp. 54
AATAATTTTCTCCCGCAGATCTACTGAGTAAGGTTTCATCTTATTTTTTACTTTTATCTTCTCAACTATTGTACCAAACCGTTACACAAAGTGCTGTATCAAGGAAATGACTTAATTGGAGTCGTTCAAGATAACACCAGTATTCAGCTAACCAATTATTACTTTAACTTTGTTTAGTATCGCCTTATAGGTTGGGTTGAACGCAAAATTTAGATCCCCGACTTCTTTCTTCAACCCCACCAATAAATGGTAAATTGATCTCAGAAGTCGGGGATCTTAGCGATCGCACTTTTTGTTGGGTAGAACGCAGTGAAACCCAACAATTTAATCATCATATTTTGGGGAAAATGTTGGGTTTCGTTCCTCAACCCAACCTACAAGATCAGCGATCGCACTATATGCGCTATTAAACTTCAGCTATTTGCCATAAAAACGATTTATAAAATTCAACATTAACAATAGAGCAGCTGCAATACAAAAACCACCTGCCCCAGTTTCTATGTTCAGTTTAATAAATACCATATCAATTCCGGCTTTATCTTTACCATTCCCACTCTTTAAGAGCAAAGCACCTGCAATTATCAAAGCTATAACGACAATGAATATTCCTCCAGTTACTATTAATCCAGCCATGTCATTTGCTGTAAATGCTGCTAATAAATGATTGCTCAACATAAATTTCCTTTAATTACGTATATCAACAAAGGTGATTATATTATATAAATCATTTTTTTGCAACATACTGTCCGTTCGCTTATTTTGATATCCGAGTGAGATAAAATTGTATAAGGAGCAATTGAATTGCCTGGATTAAAAGCCCTGTAGGGCTTAATTAAATCTGGCAGATGAAAAATAAACAAACAGACAGTTGATAGTTTCTTGAGTCTGTAGTTGTAGGGTATGCTACCATAAGCATAACGCACCATTTCAATAACAAAATCAAAACGGTGCGTTACCTCTAATTAGCTGACTGCTGAAAGCTGAAAGCTGATAGCTATTTAACTATAAGCCTCCATTGGTAAACAAGAACAAACAAAATTTCTATCCCCAAAAGCAGCATCTATTCTCCCCACACTTGGCCAGAACTTATATTCCTTATTCCAACTCGCAGGATAAGCAGCTTCTTCACGAGAATAACCATGATTCCACTCACCAACAATCAAACTTTCCGCAGTGTGAGGCGCATTTTTCAACAGATTATCTTGCAAATCCATCTTACCAGATTCAATCTCAGAAATCTCCTTTCTAATCGCAATTAACGCCTCACAAAAACGATCCAATTCTTCCTTAGATTCGCTTTCCGTTGGTTCTACCATAATTGTACCAGCAACAGGCCAAGAAACAGTAGGAGCATGAAAACCATAGTCCATTAACCGCTTCGCAACATCATCAATTTCGATGTTTGCTGATTTTTTCAACGCCCGTAAATCTAAAATACATTCATGTGCTACAAAACCATTTTTTCCCTGATACAAAACCGGATAATATGACTCTAATTTCTTAGCAATGTAATTAGCATTCAAAATGGCGATTTTGGTTGCTTCCGTCAACCCTTCTGCACCCATCATGATAATATACATCCAAGAAATCACTAAGATACTTGCACTACCCCAAGGTGCAGCAGAAACAGCGCCATTTGATTTTGGATTTTGGATTTTAGATTTTGGATTATTTTCCTGTATTTTAATTACAGAATGTCCAGGTAAGAACGGTACAAGATGGGAAGCGACACCAATAGGACCCATTCCCGGACCACCACCACCATGAGGAATACAGAAAGTTTTGTGTAAGTTCAAATGACAAACATCAGCACCAATATCACCAGGACGACAAATACCCACTTGAGCATTCATATTAGCCCCGTCCATGTAAACTTGTCCACCATGTTCATGAACTATGGCACAAATTTCTTGAATTGCTTCTTCAAATACCCCATGAGTTGATGGATATGTCACCATTAAAGCTGATAATTCCTGACTATGTTTTTCAGCTTTGGCTTTTAAATCCTCAACATCAATATTACCATGATCATCACAAGCAACTCCCACTACTTTCATTCCACACATTACCGCACTCGCGGGATTTGTACCGTGTGCAGATTGCGGAATTAAACAAACGTTTCTGTGTCCTTCTCCACGACTTTGATGATATTCATGAATTACTAAAAGTCCCGCATATTCTCCTTGAGAACCTGCATTGGGTTGTAAGGAAATTCCCGCAAAACCTGTAATTTCTCCTAACCAGTTTTCTAATTGTTGAAACAGAATTTGATAACCTCTGGTTTGGAAAATTGGCGCGAAAGGATGAATTTTGCCAAATTCTGCCCAAGTTACGGGAATCATTTCCGAAGTTGCGTTTAACTTCATAGTACAAGAACCCAAAGGAATCATTGATGTTGTTAATGATAAATCCTTGGTTTCTAATTGATGTAAATAACGCAGTAATTCCGTTTCCGAATGATAGCGGTTGAAAATGGAATGAGTGAGATATTTACTTTTACGAACTTGGGAAAGGTGAGAATTTGAAAAATTGATTTCTGCAATATTAAAAGGTAAGTTATCTGTACCTGCGAAAATTTGCCAAATATCAATTACATCTGCTTCCGTTGTGGTTTCATCTAAGGAAATTCCCACATCAGAATTATCAAAAATTCGCAAGTTGATATTTCTCGCTTCCGCAGCTGCTAAAATTGCCTGTAAACTGGTATTTCCTAACTGTATCCGTAGGGTATCAAAGAAGTTTTCACTAACAATTTTATAACCTAACTTTTGCAAACCTGCGGCTAAAGTTGCGGTTAATTGATGAACAGTTTCCGCAATTCCCCGTAAACCATCTGGTCCATGATACACTGCATACATCCCCGCCATCACTGCTAACAATACCTGCGCTGTGCAGATATTACTGGTAGCTTTATCTCTGCGGATATGCTGTTCACGGGTTTGTAATGCTAAACGATAGGCAGATTTACCATGAACATCTTTTGATACACCCACAATCCGACCTGGAACTAAGCGTTTATACTCTTCCTTTGTGGCAAAATAAGCAGCGTGTGGACCCCCAAAGCCCAAGGGAATACCGAAGCGTTGGGTACTTCCTACTGCTATATCTGCCCCTAATTCACCGGGTGGTGTGAGTAATGTTAAACTTAAAGGATCTGCGGCAATTGTCACCAATGCACCCTGAGCATGGGACTTTTCTATAAAGTTGCGATAGTCGTAAATTGTACCATCAGTTGCGGGATATTGCAGAACTGCACCAAAGATAGTTTCGCTAAAATCAAAGGTTTGATGATCTGCAATAATGATATTAATGCCTAAAGGTTTAGCGCGTGTTTGCAATACATCAATGGTTTGAGGATGACATTCACTGGACACAAAGTAGTTATGGGATTTGTTTTTGCAGATACCATAACTCATGCTCATTGCTTCGGCGGCGGCTGTCGCTTCGTCTAATAAAGAAGCGTTAGCAATTTCTAAACCGGTCAAGTCAATGATCATGGTTTGGAAGTTTAACAACGCTTCTAAACGTCCTTGGGCAATTTCTGGCTGATAAGGGGTGTATGCTGTATACCAACCGGGATTTTCTAAGATATTGCGTTGAATGACCGCCGGGGTGATACAATCATAATAGCCTGTGCCAATAAATGAGCGATAAACCTGATTTTTGGCGGCTATTTGCTTCAATTTGGCCAATGCTGCATATTCGCTTTGTGCTGGTGGTAATTTCAACTCTTGCTGAAAACGAATTGCCTGTGGTACTGTTTTATCAATTAAGTCATCAAGATTGGAAATACCTAATGTATCAAGCATTTGCTGAATATCATCAGGGTTTGGTCCAATGTGTCTTTGTGTAAAGTTCCCCAATTTTTGATTAGTTTGGGTTTGAGTACGGGTAAGATTAGCTACCACAAATTGTTCTCCAAGGATTTATATCTTCATATATTGTAATGATCACTTTTGAATATTAGGGGTTTTTTATGTTTTGATTTTTTTGTCCCACAGACGCACTGACGGAAAAAAGGAAATGTTGGTATTGTTGCCATTTTTCTTGTTGTCGTTTTCTTTTGTCTGGTGTTAGACTGTGAAAACAGTGGGGGCAAGAAATTCCCGCTTCATATTCAGATGATGATTTATCTTCGTCGGAAATGGGGTTTCCACAACAAAAGCATAATTCATGACTTCCCGGTTTTAAGTCGTGACTAACAGCAACTCTTTCGTCAAAAACAAAACATTCTCCTTCCCATAAACTTTCTTCCTGGGGGACTTTTTCTAAATATTTGAGAATGCCGCCTTTGAGGTGATAAACTTCTTCAAAGCCCTGAGAAAGTAAATAAGATGATGCTTTTTCACAACGAATACCTCCAGTACAAAATAAAGCGACTTTTTTATGTTTGCGGGTATCAAGATGCTTTTGTACATATTCAGGAAAATCTCGGAATGTCTGAGTTTGGGGATTTTCAGCACCTTTAAAAGTCCCAATAGTGACCTCATAATTATTGCGAGTATCAATAACAGTGACTTCGGGGTCAGAAATTAAATCATTCCATTCTTGAGGTGTGACATAAGTTCCCACTTTTTCATTCGGGTTAACTTCTGGTATGCCCAAAGTCACAATTTCTTTTTTTAACCGGATTTTCAGCCGCTCAAAAGGGGGAATTTCCGTATAAGATTCTTTATATTCTAAATCTCTAAACCGCGAGTCCTGACGGAGAAAGGTTAAAACCGTATCAATTCCCTGACGAGAACCAGCAATTGTACCATTAATTCCTTCCGAAGCGAGTAATACAGTTCCCCTGATATCCTGTAACTGACAACAATTTAATAAGGGTGCTTGCAGTTGGCTATAATCAGGTAAACTGACAAACTTATACAATGCAGCAACAACTACAAAATTTTCTTGGTTCATGGTCTTGACAAAATAATAATAAGAGTTTAGGATTGTATTGTTATACAATAGTGTTTCTTGTATTAAAAACCGACTTGGGACTTTAGCTCAGTTGCTGCCTGATTTGCAAGCATGATGTCAGCGGTTCGAGTCCGCTAATCTCCACTAGATTAGCATAAAATTATCTCCGTCTGTGTCTGGAGTGGTTCGTTTATTTCCGTAACTTGTTTTTTGGAACGGTTGAACTAGAGTATCAAATTTATCCAACTCTTAAACTTTCCGGCTTTGCTCCTTTGCGTCTTAGCGCGAAACAGAAATTATACTAATACCCTTATTTATGTGCAAATACCAAGGAAAAGTTATTTGCTGGCATAGGGTAAACCTTGATCAATGTTAGATTTTGTGCTTCAGCAGATTTAACCACATCCTCTAAATTACGGACTCCCCAAGCTGGATCTTGTGCTTGTAAAGACTCATCAAAAGCAGTGTTACTGGGTGCTGTATGTTCTCCATTTTGTTTATAGGGACCATATAAGTAGAGTATACCACCTGGTGGCAAAATTCTCCCAGCCCCTGCCATTAGTCCTAAACAAGCGGACCAAGGAGAAATATGAATCATGTTAATGTTTACTATAGCAGAAATGGGTGGTTCTGGCAATGGGTCTTTTTCTACAGGCCATATTGGTGAATTGGCATCTAAATCTAGGGGTGGTTTAAGATGATCACAGGGGAGATATTCAGCCCATGCTCTAATACTAGCACGCAGTTCTGGGTTGGGGTCAGATGGTAGCCATTGCCGGGGTGCTAAGTGTTGGGAAAAAAATACAGCGTGTTCACCAGTACCGCTGGCTACTTCCAGTATTGTCCCATTTTGAGGTAATATTGCTAAAAGCACTTCTAGAATGGGTTCGCGGTTGCGCTGGGTTGCTGGAGCAAATTTTCGCTGGTCTGGTGGTGTGTTCATATCTGGTGAGCATTGACTATGATCATTAAATTAGTAGCGATCGCTTAATTCTAGCTTTTTTTCGCCACAGGAGAACAACTTGCCTAAATCTATTCATTCCACCCAACCACCGCTGAAATTTATTCCCCAATGTCATAATCCATTGGTTGTTAAAATTATATCTTGGTTTTTGCCTTTTATTTTACGGGTGAGAACTAGACCTTGGCTACCTGCTGGTATTGTAAATATTCAAGCCAAAAATGCAGAAGCATTAGCTGAATTATACCATGAATTTCAGGCTGGTCAAGTCCGATTTTTAATTGCTTTTCGTCACCCGGAGGTGGAAGATCCTCTATCTATGTCATATTTGCTATCAAGGATTGTCCCTAAAGTGGCGCGAGAAAAAGGTATTAAGCTCAAATATCCACTTCACAGCTATTTTATCTATGACCGGGGGATGACAATCTGGGCAGGAAATTGGTTAGGATGGTTATTTTCTAGACTCGGTGGTATACCTATTCGTAGGGGTAAACGCATAGATAGGATGGCCATTAATAAGGCACGAGAATTATTTATAACCGCAGAGATGCCCATAGCGATCGCTCCTGAAGGTGGTACAAATGGACACAGCGGCATAGTCAGTCCCTTAGAACCTGGTGTAGCCCAATTGGGTTTTTGGTGTGTGGAAGACTTAAAAAAAGCTAACCGTAAAGAACAGGTTTTTATTATTCCAATTGCGATTCAATATAGCTATGTGAACCCACCTTGGAAAAGAATAGATTGGTTATTATCTAAATTAGAACTTGATAGCGGTTTACTTGTTAGGAAAACTAATGAAATTAGCCCGGAAAGGGAAGAAATTTTATATCAGCGTGTGCTGGGTTTATCTGAATATCTAATTTCGGAAATGGAGGAATTTTATCGGCGTTTTTATCATCAAGAATTTCCAGAAATTATAACTTCAGAAATTGCCAAAAATGAAATTTTAATTACTAGATTACACCGATTGATGGATACAGCTTTAAAAATTGCAGAACAGTATTTTAATATCCAGCCTCAAGGTAATTTTATTGATAGATGTCGCCGTTTAGAAGATGCTGGTTGGAATTATATTTATCGGGATGATATTGCTGATATTCAAAGTTTATCACCTTTCCAACGTGGTCTAGCTGATTGGGTAGCCCAAGAAGCAGATTTGAAAATGCAACATATGAGAATTGCTGAAAGTTTCGTGGCGGTTACTGCTAATTATATTCTAGAAAAACCAGCACCAGAAAGATTTGCAGAAACGATTTTATTAATGTTTGATATGTTGTCTCGTATTAAAGATTCTACTTTACCAGGCAGGCCGCGTTTAGGTTGGAAACAAGCCATGATTTCTGTTGGTGAAGCGATTAATGTAAATGAAAAATGGGAAAATTGTCAAGGTAATAAACAAGCTTTACGCAAGGGTGTAAGTGATTTGACGCAAGATCTACAGATGAGTTTGGAGAGGTTAATTAAGGACAAGTAGCGGGCAAGATGCCCGCACCACAAGGGTTTGATTATTCATGTTTGGACTTCATTTACTCACAATCTGCTGTAATTATACTTACTGATGCTATTAAGTTCCATTACCGCAGATATCACAGATTCCCTCAACTGTCACTTCATACCTTTCTACTGTTAACCCCTCCCGCAGTTGACTGACATCAATACCGGGGAAAACATTCCAGTTAATGTCTTCAATCGCACCACAGCAGCTACAGCGAAAATGATGATGGGGTGCTACATTGGCATCATAACGAGATATTCCCTCTTGTAATAGCACTTCTCGCACTAAACCTACTTCACGCAGCGCTTGAAGCGCCGCGTATACCGTAGCTTGGGAAGAAGTCGGTGCTTCCTGGTTTAAGTCTCTCAAAATTTGATCAACTGTAGGATGATCTTCCCTTGCTAATAGGTTGGCATAAACCCCAAATCTTTGGGGTGTGACTCTCAACCCTCTACTTTTCAGGGTTTTGATAATATCATTAGCTTTTTGCTGCATAGGATTTACTTGATTATATAAAGATATAAACCCCTATTATAACTTTTCCTTTTTTAGAATTAAAACTTTTTAAATAATACATTATAAAATAAGTATTTATAACTATTGACAAATTCCTAAATCAGAATTATTCTGGTTTATAGGCTAAACACACGAGTTAAGATCTTCCATCTAAAAAAGAGGTATTTATGACTGCTATTACTCACGTTCCAAATGTAGTATTCAAGACTCGTGTTCGGGATGAATCTGTACCTGGACCCAATCCTTACCGTTGGCAAGATGTAACCACTCAAGAGATTTTTGGTGGTAAAAAAGTAGTATTATTTGCTCTTCCTGGTGCTTTCACCCCCACCTGTTCTTCTACTCATTTACCTCGCTACGAAGAATTATTTGCAGATTTCAAAGCGCAAGGTGTTGATCAGATCATTTGTCTGTCAGTTAATGACGCATTTGTTATGTTCCAATGGGGTAAACAACAAGGTGCTAAAAATGTCTTTTTGTTACCCGATGGTAGTGGAGAATTTACCCGGAAAATGGGAATGTTAGTTGATAAATCTAACATCGGTTTCGGAATGCGTTCTTGGCGTTATGCAATGGTTGTTAATAACGGCGAAATTGAAAAAATGTTCGTTGAACCTGGTTTTGAAGACAACTGTGGTACTGACCCCTTTGAAGTATCTGATGCTGATACCGTTCTTGCTTACTTAAAAGGTGTAGAACGTCCTGCTGAAGTTGCTCCTCGTTTAGCATTTGTTGGTTAATTAGTTAATTAGTTAATTAGTAAAGTTAGAAATTTCTAACTTATGATAGAAGTTGATAATTTTTAAACTATATAAGGCAAAGGAAGTTAGATAAAACTTCTTTTGCTTTTTTTGTTTTCATAGACAAAACACCCTTAATTCTGTCTAATAAATTAGCTGAAAATAATCTGTTTTGTCAGATACTATTCCAAAATATAAATAGGGGATAAATTGATAGTTTTATTCCAGGGAATAAAGTATTTGAGGAGGTAAAACAATAGTGAGAATCATAATTTCCGAGTTAGAAACGAGGATTTCAGAACCGATTCTGGATGAACTAACACCTTGGGAAATAAAAAATATCAACGGTGGTTACATGACCAGAAGAGATATGGCAAGATATAACATGACCAACAGCAACAATACTACTACCAATACTAATGATTTTTCCGCCATGATCAAAGAGATAAACAGTAGTATAACGCAATGGAAAATAACCCTCCAAGATACAACAGATAGTCTGGGAGTTAACTTTTCTTTTTAAAAGATGCTGTTGTAAATTGAATATTTTCCTTGCTTTCGTGTATTTTCAGATGTTTTAATCTGAAGATCCACGATTTTCTTATTTAGTTACAGCAGATTTCAACTTTGTCAGGTACAAAAATACCACACTTGGCTACGGAGAGGGTGTAAGGGTGTAGATCATAAACCTAAAATAGGCTGTAACTTAAAGTAGGAAATTAACTTTTAATAAAAGACAAAATTCATCTATTTGTGTCTTTTTTACTAGGTTCAAAGCCTTGATTTTTCTATTTTTCTTAAATAAAAATAGGGGTAACAGTTAAGAAAACACAAACTTAACTGACTCACAAGTCCCATTTACAAAAACAAGGAAATTAAGGAAATTATGGCAAGTATTACTCTTTCCCAATTAAATGTAACTGGTTCTGAATTATTCCAAGATTCCGAAAGCTATCTTGATGACCTCAATGATGCAAGTTCTGTAGCCGTACATGGTGGTTATAGTGATAGCTCTCATGCTAGTCTTGGGGAATATGGTGATTTTGGTGTGAAATACCTTGAATACTTAGTTGGTGGCTATGCGATCGCTAGTATTAAGAGTATAGCTAAATCTTTTAGTCATGGCCACTACAGCCACTAATAATTGCCTAGCTTTGTAGTTGACCACAAGGCTAATTTAGTAATCCTCAAGGAATTGTAAACACAGATATAGATGTTTATAGTTTCTGTCAGGATTGCTATATACCTATCCAGGATGAAAAAGTAAAAGAAACAATCTATTACTAATAATTCTGGATAGTTAATCGTTAATCAGATTGGTGTTGATATTTTGATCTGCGGTTAGATTAATTTACAATTTACAATTTACAAAAATCAGACAGAATTTAATTTTTGTAAAGGTAAGAAATGACAAGTATTAGAATTGACGATCTACATATTTCCCAGGAAATAAAGTTTATTGACGATCTGAACAACATCGAATTAGTATCTTTGTTTGGTGGTGAGAATAATGATATTAATCAACTATTTTATTACGGTGTTAAAGGACTGGAATTTATGTTAGCAGTCTATGCTATAGAGAGCATTTTTTTATTAACAAAGAAAGTGAGAAACTTTTTGTAATTTTTGAAATCACACAACCAGTTTTTTCAGATTTTATTCACATATTTTCATCATAAATTATGCCATTTATCATCAGTTCTAGCAATGTGTTTGATTACTTAATTGAACATAAAATTTGCAGTCTACAAGATAATTCACTCAGTAAAATAGAGCTAAAACCTGCTAAGAACTTTAACTTATTAATCAGTTTAGCAGATGGTCGTCAACTCTTAGTAAAACAAGAGCGTCATGATCAAAAGGGTAACACCTTGGGTGAATTTATAGATGAATGGAAAATTCATGATTTTTGTCAACAATTCCCAGAAATTCAGCATTTACGCTCATCTTTTTCCGAAGTAATTCATTTTGACTTAGAAAACTCCATCATTATTTTTAATTACCTAAATCAATATCAAGATCTAGCAGAATTTTACGCTAAAGATCAGATATTTCCTGTGGAGATTTCCCAGTTAATTGGTACAACTTTGGCAACGGTACATTGCTTAACAATAAATAATAAAAGCTATCGAGAATTTCTAGAAAATTCTCTGAATTATCAAAATATCACCAAAGGATTAGATAGAATTACACCACAAGTATTTGGTCAAGTTCCTGCTGATGGTTTGAAATTTTTTTCTCTCTATCAACGTTATGATAATTTAGGAAAAGCAATTAAAGAATTGAGTCAGGCTTTTACTCCTTGTTGTCTCACTCATAATGATCTCAAGCTCAATAATATTCTTTTATTTGTAAATTGGGAAAGGGAAATTGAGCAGAAACTAGCAGGAAATCAAAATATCATTAGATTCATTGATTGGGAAAGAGGTAATTGGGGAGATCCTACTAATGATTTAGGTACAATAATTGCTAGTTATTTACAAATTTGGTTGTATAGCATAGTGCCTAATAAAAGCATACCCATTGAAGAATGTTTGCGTTTAGCTGCTATTCCGTTATCAATGATTCAACCTTCTTTATCAACATTAGTTAGTAGTTATTTGAATACCTTTCCAGAAATTTTAGAAATTCGTCCAGACTTTCTGCAATTGGTGATGAAATTTAGCGGGTTAGCATTAATTAGAGCTATTCAAGCTAGAGTTCAATATGAAAAAATATTTGATAATTCTAGTATCTGTATGCTTCAAGTTGCTAAAAGTTTATTATGTCGTCCCCAAGCATCTATTCCCACCATTTTGGGAATGGAATTTTCAACAATAACTTCTAAAAATTTATCTCTTGTTTAGAAAAGGAAAGCCTGTATGCAAGTATTAGATTCCATAAATAGTCAACTTTTGCAATTACCAAAAGAATTACAGACAGCATTGAGAAATATAGTTGATCATCTGGAAATTGAATCATTTTATGCAATTAAACATCCAGAATACAAGTTATTTGAATTGCCAGAATCAGTAATTTCTCGCTTTAAAGATCTACCTTTGGATATTCAACATAAACATTTGAGTATGCAATTGCGTAATTTTCTTTATAGTGCTTATTATAACGGTTCTTGGCATGATTTTTCTAACGCTGATTCCCAGATAAATAACCTCAGTAATAATAGCTTATTTGGCATAGATTTGGCTTTTTATGAACGACTACATATTAGTAATAAAGGTATAGGCTATTGGAGTCAAGATTGGTTAGTAGTTAATGAAGAAGAAGATGGATCTTTAGCAGTGCATAAAAATGGTTTAACCTTGCATATTGAGCGAGATTTATATTTATCAGAAGTTGATAAGTCTGCTACCGTCGGTAATTTAGTAGCGATCAAAATGCCAAAGAATTTAGTTCAAAATGGATTTTATATGGCCGCATCTAATTTAGGAACTGAACATAATCAAGATATTCTGAGAATTTACTTTAATGTATCACCAGAAGGTGCATTATCAGTGATGGACAATATAACTACAGAACTCAATAATCTGCCAGTTGTTTTCTCATTTAAAACTCTATATAATCCTGATGAATATAGACGTTATGACTCCGCAGTTCTTTATTTTAATAAACATGAATATCAGACTATTTACCCTATATTACAAAAGGTGTATTTAGCAAATGAAGAGATTTTTTCTCCACAAGTACCGTTGTTTACTAAGCCACTAGCACCAGGATTGAGTTGTGCTGAAGAACCAGAAAATAAATTTGGTGAAAAAGAAAGTTTTGGTACTCATCGTTGTCAAATTATTGCTAATGGTTTAATTACTGCTTGGCAAGCAGATAAAAATGATTCAGAAAGTCGAATGACAGCTATTTTTGAAGAATTTGCATTACAAAAAATTAAATTACAATACCCTTATCTTAATACACATTCACAGGATATCTATAGCCCATTAGATAGATAGTTTTCTTGAATATTATCTCATATCATAACAAGATCCCTGACTTGTCAGGGATCTAACTCTTCTCAATTTTAACTGGCTTTATTCAATATTTCTGCTGGAGAAGAGGAAAAATCGGGACTTGCTTTTAAGACAACCTCTTAAAAGTTTATGGCGATTATAAATCGCTACTACACAAGCAAAGTCCACCTGCGTGGACTGAAGAAAAATTAAGGATTTGAAACCTGCGTAGGCAGGTTTTGTCTGTGTAGATGTGATTTCTAATCGCCCTTAGACTTTTAAAACATCCTCTAAGGTAGCGACAATCTCTAATTTATTAACTTGATCTTTTAACCAATTAGTAAATAAATCGCCGAGGATTTGTACACGCATTTGTTCATTTAATTCAGGTTCAATTATTTCTTCAACTATAATGATATGCGCTCCTTTTGGTGTAATTACTGGTTTGAGAATTTGTGGAGGATTAGCTGCAAATACTAGAGAGGCAATTTCCGGTCTAAAATCACTACGTTTGCGGATACCTTGATATCCTCCAGCGCGTCTTATTTCGGGATTTTGGATATATTGACGAGCAATTTCTTGAAAACTAATTTCTCCTTCTTGAAGAGCATAAAATATCTCTAAAGCTAAGTCTTCATCATCTAATATTGCTTCATAGGTGACAGCGGTGCTGTAATTAAGTTGATGAGCATAAAAGAATGGTTCAACTTTATCAGCAAATAAATGATGAGCTAATTTTGTAGATAAGATATTGAGATGTGCTATTTCTTCAAAATTATCTAAGGAAAGATAATGTTTCTGTAACCATTCCCAGGTTTCTTCAGCTTTAATAAGTTTATTAGCTAATCGTAAATTATCTGCGGACTGTTGTAGTTCTGTGGTTTCGACAGTAATCCCTGATTTTTGAGATGTTTCAGTAATAACTTTCCTAGTGGCGATCGCTTCTAATAAACTAGGGATTTGACAAGATATTTTTAGATGATAAATAATATCTTCATTGGATATTTTTAAAATATCTGACATGGCGTAATTCCTCAATTTACTCAATCCATTAAGACTTTATTTGATCCTACTTGAATGAATTATCAGCGTATCTATTATATTTACCTGATATGTTATTTTCTTATCTCTATCTAATGATACTTTTAATATTTTTGATAGATAGATAATTAATTTATATGGTAAAAATTACCAAATTTATACCCTCGAATTATCTGAGAATCCGGGGGCATGATTGTGATCGAGTTATTTGGTAACTAAGTAAAGAGATGGGTTGGAAAAATCAAGACTAAAAATCTTGTTATTACGGGAATCTGAACCAAATAGCCCATTCTCGCTTGATGTCTGGTTAGTGATAAAATTCTGAATGGTGGTTAACAGAAAATTTAGATCAAAACCACCTGATAAAGGGAGAATATCAGTATCTACTATTTGTTGTATTTCCTCTGAAGTTAAGTCATACAAGAATGTATTTTTATCAATAGTTTCCAAGTCAGAAATTATGATTGCAGCCATGATATGATTTCCTAATCAAAAACTAAACAGTTGTGCAATTGTCACAAAATTGCTTTTTAATCTGCGTAAGTATTTAGCTATAGCTTTCGAGATCCGACTTTTTAACCATAGCAATTATCTAGTAAATCAGATTACTAAATAGGCAGATATTTTGGAAAAATCAATAGCGAAAATCTTATTATCATGGAAACCAAATGGACCTTCATATGTCGTTTGAGGATTGTTTATTCCATCATAAACTGTTGATAATTGAACAGCAGGACGATTCCCTAAAGGCAGAAAGATACTACCTGATATTTGTGTGATTTGCTCTGAATTTAATTCAGATAAAAATGTTTTTTTTTCAATAGATTCTAAGTCAGAAATTATGATTGTAGCCATGATAGTATGTGATTATTAAAAGTGAAAATTTTGGTTAATTCCACCTTTAAATTAGGTGAAATAATTAAAATAATTAATGAGATACCCAAGCATTAACTGTCCGGGCATAATCTATCGTATGGAATTTATTATCATGAAAATTTCCTGCTCCTTCATAAGTTGTTGATATGGTATTTAAACCATCATACGTGGTCATGACAAAAACATGAGGAGTCCCTCCCCAATTTGGATAATCGCCCCAAAATGATCCTCCTAATACAATACTTGATTCTATTTGTTTTAAATCATAAATAAAGCTTTCTAAATAGCTAGAATCAAAGTTATTAATTACTATTTTTTCCATTATATTATCCTCTGAATTTTCACTTGACTCTTATATTTTTACATGATTTTTTCATAGATTACATAAAAGTTGCATATTAATTTTTTTTTATTAGACATAATTCATGCAATTATGTCTTTGATTTTAATTTACATTAAAGCTGTAAACCATTTTTTTGTAACTTTTTAAATGGATCTAAAATAAAGTCAATAACTCGACGTTGACGGATAATTGCTTCGGCGCTTGCGGTTTGTCCAGGGGTGAGAGGAATCTGCTTATTACCAACTTGAATATAAGGATTTTCCAAGGCAATATCTAATTCATAACTTTCTAGACGATTGGCACTATTTTCCTGAATTTTAGAGTTAGGTGAAATCCAAGTAATTCGTCCTGATAAAATTCCATATTCTTGGAAAGGATAAGCATCAAATTTAATTTTTACTGGCATTCCTACCTTAACAAAACCACTATGTTGACTGGCCATACGTGCCTTCAAAATTAAGTCGGCATTTTGGGGTGCAATTTGAGCAATCATTTGTCCTGGTTGTACTACAGAACCAGGTTTTTTAATGGGTAGTTCAAAAATTGTTCCATCAATAGGAGAGCGGATAATTCGCTGTTTTAGTTGTAAATTTAGAGAGATGATCTGTCCTTCTGTTTGCATAATTTCTGACTGGAGGGAAGTAATTTGATTTTGTAGGTCTTTAAACTGTTCCTGACTTTTTAATAATGCTAATTCTCCTCCTTGCATAGCACTTTTATAACTACTTTCCTCTTGTTGTAATCGCAATTTTGCTTGTTCAATATCTGATTTAAATTGATTCATAAACGACTGATAATTACTTTCTTGTTCTTTTAACCGCAACCGTGCCGTTTGAATATTAAATTTTGCTTCTTCTTGTAAACGTTGACTTTCCTCGGCAATCTTTTCTAGTTCTACTAGTTTAGTTTGAGGAATTATACCTTCCTTTAAAAGTAGACGATAACGGACAACTTCGGATACATCTCGACGCAAACGGCTTGTAACTAACCGATAGTTACTTTGAGTAGATTTTACATTCTGCTTCATCTGATCAATTTGTGCTAATTTCTCCAAATCTTGGAAATTATAAGCACTTTTTTTGGTCTCAAATGTTTGTTTAGCTTGATTAACTTGAGCCATTTTTTCTAATGATTGAGATTGGTTTTGCTGACGTTGAATATTAATCGCCATTAAGACTTGATTTTTCAATATTTCTAGTTGAACTTTACGATTTTTTAACCCTTCTAATTTAGCCTTTACTTGTTGTATTTCTGTTTGCAGAACCTCAGATTCCATTTTCACTAAAACCTGTCCTGCTTTAACTGTTGCCCCTTCTTTAACATTAACAGAAACTATAGTACCAGTGACGGCACTATCTAATTTTTGTGTTGCACCTTTTGGTTCTATTCTTCCAATAGCATTTCCAGTTTCATCAACTTTAGTTAACATTGCCCAAGGTAAAATAATTACTGCAAAACTGACCAGTAAATACAACATTGAACGAGTCCAGACTTTTGGTAAAGCATCTAATAATTCTTCTGTACCATAAAATAAATCCTGGCCTTTACTTAATGTCTGGGTTTGATTTTGATTGGAAATAAAAGCAGTAGATTCGGTTTGATTCTGCTGATTTATAGTAGTTGTTGGTTGTGTATAAACTGACTGGGGCATAAATAATTTTAGAATTTTATAATTTTAGAGTTGTCTATTTTTTGTAGTTATATATCCCTGAATTATTGTAGAGGGATATGTTGGCAATTAAACAATTAATTTGTTTGTGCTAATTGTTGTTGATTGAGATAAAAATAATGTCCTTTTTTGGTAATTAATTCGTCGTGAGTACCACTTTCGACTAAAACACCACGATCTAAAACTAAAATTAAATCAGCATGACGAACTGTAGAAAGACGGTGAGCAATAATTACACTTGTACGTCCTTGGAGAATTTTTTTGAGGTTATTTTGAATAATACGTTCAGATTCAGAATCAAGGTGGCTTGTAGCTTCATCTAATATTAAAAGTCGGGGATTTCCTAATAAAGCGCGGGCAATTGCTAACCGTTGGCGTTGTCCTCCTGATAACATTCCTCCACCTTCACCGATTTGGGTTTCATAACCCATTGGCATTCTTTTAATAAACTCATCAGCACCTGCAAGTTGGGCAACTTCTATAATCTCTTCTAAAGAGGCTTCAGGATGGGCGATAGTGATATTTTCCCGAATTGTTCCTCCAAATAAAAATGTATCTTGATCAACAACTCCAATTTGCGATCGCAGAGAATGCAAGGAAATACTAGTCACATCTTGATTGTCAATTAAAACTCTTCCATCTGTCGGTGGATATAAACCCAAAATCAATTTAGAAAGAGTAGTTTTCCCTGAACCACTACGCCCCACAACTGCTACAGTTTGCTCAGGTAATATCTCAAAACTGAGATTTTCTAGAATGTTAATTTCGCTATCAGAATGATAACGAAATGTCACATTATTAAAGTTAATTTTCCCGATTAATCTGGGTAAATATTGCCGAGGTTGATGTTCTAAATCTTCTTCTGGTTCTGCTTCTAAGACATCATTAATTCGTTCGGTGGCGACGATTACTTCTTGTAATTGATTCCACAAAATAATTAACCGTTGGAAAGGCTGAATAATGTTGCCTAATAACATATTAAAAGCAACTAATTGACCAATGGTAAGCTGGTTTTGAATAACTAACCAAGCCCCAAACCATAGTAATCCTGTACTGGCTAAAGATTGAATAGTAGAGCTAACTAATTGCAATTGGTTACTAACTACTTGACCACTAAAGTTCTTTTTAATTAAATTATTCAGTAATTCTTCCCAGCGCCAACGCACCGTTTGTTCAATAGCCATTGAACGAATGGAAGAAATCCCCGTCAAACTTTGAATTAAATAACTATTTTCCAGCGTTCCTGCGGCAAATACCTCTCGACTAATGCGCCGTAAAAATGGCGTAGCAAATAATGTTAATAACACAAATGGTGGCACAATTGCTAATGTCATTCCTGCCATGGGTGGACTGTACCAAAACATTAATCCCACATAAACAACGACGGTCAATAAATCTAAGCCAATAGACAAAGCTTCACCGGTGAGAAAACGCTGAATTTTTTGATTTTCCTGAACACGGGAGACAATATCACCAACATATCGAGACTCAAAAAAGGACAGAGGTAAGCCAAATGTATGCTTAATAAATCCCACCATTAAAGCGACACTAATTCGGTTGGCTGTGTGGTCAAGTAAATATTGTCTTAACCCATTAATGGCGACACGAAATAAACCAAAAATTAATAATCCAAACCCTACAGTATTTAAGGTTAAGGTGCTACCTTGAACAATGACTCTATCTAATAAAAGTTGAGTAAATAGAGGTGTTACTAATCCAAATACCTGAATTAATAACGAAGCCATGAATACTTCTAGTAGGACTTGAAAGTGAGGTTTAACTAAATCTAATAACTGCCAAAATGGCGTGTTAGCTTCTGGTGTTTTTTTGAGTGAAGCTGTGGGTTCTAGTAATAAAGCGTAGCCTGTCCAACCTGTTTTGAATTGATTAATAGTCAGATAGCGTTGACCAAGGGCGGGATCGGCGACAATTACCTGTTTTTTGGTAATTTCATAGACAACAATGTAATGTTTACCTTCCCAATGAGCGATCGCTGGTAAAGGTTGTTGAGCTAATTTATCTAAGCTGGCTTTTACGGGACGGGTAGCAAAACCAAGACTTTCCGCTGCTGCACTTAAACTTCGCATAGATGCACCACTACGGTTAACATTAGCCAAATCCCGCAAGCGATTAATACTCAAGTTTTTCCCCCAATAACGACCAATCATTACTAAACAAGCAGCGCCACAATCAGCAGCACTTTGTTGTTCAAAAAAAGGATAGCGTTTGGTAAATTTACGCCACCAATTTCCAGCAGTTACAGTCGGAATAGGAAAGTATTTGGGGCGCTTTTTTGGTTGTGCAAGTGTGGGAATTGTCAATTGGGTAAAATTCGCATTTTTTACTGCTCTTGGTGTTTCTGTAGTGGGAATTTCTGGAGGTTTGACAGTGCTAATTAATTGTGCTTTTTTCAGCAAAATATCATAAGTATCAGGAAATTCTCCCATTACCTTTTTCACCATCTGTTGGGGAAGATAGGCAATTTTTAAATTCACAGAAGCTCTAGCAACATAACTACTAAATTCTTGTTCTGGAAATAAAGTTAACTCTCCAAATGATGACCCTGGTGCGAGAGTAGTAATTAAGTTATTAGAGTTATCAAGTAATCTCACCTTACCCGTTAGCACAATATAAATTCCCGGCTTTGCTGTTGTCCCTTGCCAAAATTGCTTTGCTACTGGTGGTTCAATAATTTCTAAAGCCTTGATACAATCTGCAACTGCTTGATTTGATAGGGAATCACCCAAGACTTGTTTAATGTTTGTAGCTAACTGTTCCTGAGAAAACGTTGATAGCATTTCCTAACCTCCAAAACACTATTATTGATTGGCCTGCATGAGATTAAATGACCAATGAAAACTAGGTTCAGGTAGAGAATGCAAATCACTAATTGTAATTGCTATATCCTGATTTTCAGCAGTTGTCAATGGAGAATTTTTACGTTTAGTGGCAAGTCCCATTTGTTTAAGTAAACGGTTGATGTGGCGATCGCTAATTTTAATTCCCAACTCTTTAGCTAAATGTTTGCTCAACCATTGAGCAGTCCAATCACTAAAAGCATAGCCATATTCACGAGGACTACCATTAACTAATTCTTTCAATCTTTCAATATATTGATGATTAACAATCTTTGGTCTACCCAATGGTCGTTGATTCCATTTATGCGCCATACCAGCCTCAGCAATACCTATCCAATACCTGGCCATTTCTTGAGAACAGCCTATGATTTCGCAAATATGAGTTTGTGATTTTCCCATATCTGCTAACAACATTATCTCAATGCGTCGCCGATATTCTGGTTGTGAATTATTTTGTAAATTTTTTAGCAAGGCCTTCCGCTGAAAAGTTGTTAAAAACTTACTTTCATAAGTATCGTAAATATTAACAACCTGATCTTGATGGGAATAAGATGACATAATTCTTACCAGTTGCCTTCTACTTTCAAATTTGCGCAAATCCATCTGTTACATCTATTGCTCAAATACAGATGCAAAAAATTTCACAGACATTTACTATTTAATCTGTAGGATGTTTCATGAGTATTTATTTGTATTTATTTTATGCAACGTTTATCGCTGTTTTCTCCCCCCAATAAACAGCATTGTCTCCTAAAACACCTACAGATAAACTTCAATCATTTCTATCCCTAATACTAAATTTATCCCCATTAACTAATCATCTAAAAATCCACTTCAAGGATGATATTATCCCTAATTTAGATTTAAGAATTTTGATAAACACTGGTATTTATATTTATCAATCAATACTAAACTATTTAAGTTCATGCAGTTTTAATTCCCCACTAATTACGACACACCTATTCCAAATATTGCAGCCTCAAAGTAGATAAGTTCAGGAAGGATATAATCTATCTCTTACAGTAGCCTAAAATCAAAAAATTCTCATCAGCAAACTTTCTAAATATGAAATTGTCTGTCTGATAACTTAGCGTTAGCCCTTGAGTTTAGATAAAAAAGTGACAAAGCTTTGATTGTTATTTTTAAATTCTGCTATATCTTCTTTGAAAATTTATATAAAAAATCAAATCTTTATCTAAACTTCACGATATCTTTACATAAAATTTATAGAAATTTTAATCTGCTCAAAATATGTTTAGTAAATTCCCATGATCAAACTCTTGTGGTGCGGGCCTCTTGCCCGCTAATATCTTACCCCAAATAGCTATACCACGCTCAATCTTAGATAAGATGCGTCCAATATTAAACCTCGGCTTATTAACAGCGTTTAATAAATATGACACAGCTTCCTAATACGCCACTTGGATAAATCCTGATTTATTTAATTATTAAGAGACACAAGCACTATAAGCAATCAGCCATGCACCTTTATTTAGGCTGTTATTTCTAATTTATAAGATGTTACAAATGTATATTTGCCATGCTGGCAGATATTTGCAAGGAATTAAGTAATTGCAGTTACTCACATTTCACACCGTATTAAGTAACAAGCAATTACAGTATATTCAGCAACTATGCTGACTTTTTTTCCCTACTGTTAGCGCGTGCTTCTGCTTTTTGCTTACTTCCCACTTCCAGATAAGCTATATCTTTAATCTTGTTTAAACAGCTAGAAGCCAGATTGCTTTCGGACTTGTCTGTGGTTGGTTTGGCAATTTTCAGACTTTCATTATTTTGTGAATTTGACCTATTTGTGCGGGCATTTTCTTTCAATATGCGGTTATAAGTGCGATAAGGAATATAGTGCATCGGATTATAACCAACAAACCGCAACATTAAAACACAAGCCCAAGAATACTTACCTGCTAAAATCGCTTCGACTACTTGGTCTAATTGTTCAGGATGGATTTTTGATCCTAAGTTGTTACCACTGCCAGCAATATCTTGATTCATAATCTTAGTTGTCTTTAAATTGAGTAAATTAGTCCAGTTTCTGCATTGCACTTGATAAACAGCCTCAGCCAAGTTGCTGGTGCGGGAATGACCGGAATCTATAGGTAATCAATTGCTGGCAGATGTTTAAAAAAGCAATAACCCGTTCAAAAATTACGGTACTTGATAACATAAATACATGATGGGTATGGAATTGAGAGAACTGCATCTCTAAACTTACCCGCTCAACTAAGCTAAAAAGCGCATTTGACCTGATGATTTTTTTCATAACCTGACCTGTGATTGAAAACCTGACTTTTTTTAATCAAGCTTCTGTACCGTTTTTGCCGTATATATCCTAGTTTTCTGGGCATTTTTACAGTTTTCATTTAGTAAAACCTATTCCTTGTCTAAGTAATATGTATTAATTACTTAGAGGATTTAGCTTTGTACTTACTAATGAATCAAAGGTAAATATTTTCCTTTTGTCTGGTTTCCACCTGGAAAACTTGAATTTAACGTAGCTTTTCGTAGATACAGTTGCGTGCTATTGAAACTCCCAAGGGTCAATCTTCTCGTTTTCCTTAGTTACTGCTGTATAACTATTTACTCTTAATTGTGTTGCTTCTCAGTAAAAGCTTACAATTGCTGGATAGAATCAGGAAAACCATTGATTTCTCAATTTCAAAAGCCACATTTTTATTTATACTATTTTTTTTCGCTAATGTCATCTGCCAAACTAGCAAAATTTAAGTTAAATTTACTCAAGTTATCTACAGATTTACCCATCTCTTGTGCAGGTTTATGTTTTGACCGTCCTGGGCAAAAAATGAGGGGTGTTACCCCCCACTTTAATCTCAATGGCAGATGCTATCATCGCTATGTAAGGCAAAAATACTAGCAATGTCTTTTATCTATGTTATTAGCATCTAGACAATGGCAAATACTATATATCTATCAACAAAAAATCCTATTTGTATGCAACAGGTTTTGATGTTTACAAAGTAGTTTATTTGGAAATTTTTTAGTAAAGTCCTTACTGTATAAGGATTATAAATTTCTATATGCTCAATAAATATCCTAAAAATAGGCGTAAATAACTGCTAAAAAAATAATTAAAGTTTCGTCAATTGAATTTATTATCAATGCCCTGATTGTGAATATTATTTTAATTGACTGATAGATTTATATTTAAATACAAAAATCCATCTGATCATCAGTAGAAAGGGAAAAGAGTATCAGCCTTAACATTTAGTTATTAACTGATAAATAAATGAGATAATATGGCAATTTAATTAAATAACAGTCTGGGTAATTATCTATATATAAGTTATCAAAATAAGTGAGATTACAGCGATAGTTATTAAACTGATTGAGTAGGAATAACTATCATTATTTATTGTCAATAATTGCTGATAATTCTGATAGCGGAATGTTGTGTTAGCTATGAAAAGCGGATACTTCGGTATATAAGCCAAGTTAAATAAGTATATTTAAGTAATTATGGAAATATAAAGACTGCTGAAAATCCCAGTATATAAACTGCTGCTGTTTGACGTTGGAGATGGAAAAGTAAATTGCTTGACAAATAACAATAAAGAGGTTAAAGTATAACTCCCAAGGTTTTGCAGTTTTTATAAATTTTTCAGTCACGGTGATATACGGTGTACTTCGTCAAAGCTAAATCAAGATCAAAACTCAGATCAAAATTATTTTCATGATCTTCAAACTAACCGGGAACATTTAACTTAAAATGAAAGTCCTAAACACCAGCCACACTTGAACCTGGTTAACCTGACCAAATAGATTGATAAAGCAACTGCTGTCCTAGCCTTATTTATCTAAAGTGCAACTACGTATATTGTGAGATGATTGAAGTCTACTGATAAATTCTGAGTTTATTTCCAACTAGAGGAGAGAGTTTTGTAGATAACTTCAATCGTATTACTTTTTATTTCCCATACCCGAAATGAAGTAGGAAATTGGTGATGATTTTTTCCTGACTTGGGTAAAAAATGTACTTTGACAGATCATCGCTCAGATGTGCCATTATAAATCAAACCCTGGGAAACGCAATTACTGATTTCTGATTTTTTAGTGGCTTTGAGGGTGAAAGTCAAAATAATTATACTTGAAAAGCATCCACGCAGACAGGGGACAGACTAGAGTAGAAGGGGGGATAAAGGTTTGATATTTTTGGAACAAACCCTGATTTAATGAGAGAAAAGAGACAGATTTCCAAACATAGATTTTGAGATTAAAATTGCTTAACTCTTACCATTACTGATTTTTTCACTAAATTCCGGAAATAACAGGAAAATAAAAGAGGGCATTGCTGAATTGAGGTATGAAATCAAATATTTTAGTTCTTAAACTCTTACTCTGGAGCGTCCTTGAGCGCCTCTGCGTGAGAAAAAATCATACCTTCATTCACCAACGCCTAAAAGAGCCTAGACGAATTAGAGTATCAGGACTTACGCAAAATCTCTGCGTAATATCATGTCCAGTTGAACACTTATCATATCAGTTGAGGCTGGTAATAGGTAATAGGTAATTGGGGAAAAGACAATACAATGATTAACTAGATCGTAAGTGATTGGGCGGACATGATATAATTTCTAATTCTGTGAATTGTGCGTAAGTCCTAACAATACTAATAAAAATACTAAAATTAACACATTAGCAAATAAATTCCCCAAATAGCCATAGCACGAAGATAGGTACTAGCGCGGAAAGTAGCATTAGACGTAATAGCCTCTGGGGTGCGAAATTGCAAACCATTGTCGTAAATTTGCCTCACCACAGCCTCAGTTAACCGCATTGCTTCATTTTTCATGTCCATTTGCACTAAGAAGGCTGCTAGACCAAAATTAATTCCAGTCCAAACCTCCAAAGGGTGGGTAGAATGAGGATTTTCTGGTAAACCATTAGGAAGAACACCGTTAGCAGCGCCAAACTTACCATTTTGGAATTTGAGAAAACAGGAATCATATACTTTTGTTAAGGCAGACAAAGCGCGATCGCTGGGGACAATATCTGGTAAACTCAATAAACGAGCGTAAAATTGCCCGCACAATTGATCAGCCATAACCACATCAGAACCACTGTCACTATCTAAACGGTAATATTCACCATTCCACAGCTTTTCCTGATATATTGGCTTTGATTGATTTAACCAACCTTGATAAATTGATTTTTGTGTTGTTGTGTTTTGACGTTGTGTTAAAATATCACAGATAGCAATAGCAGCCTCCAAAGCAGCTAACCACAAACCACCACAATAGGCGCTAACACCATTTAAGCGCCAATCATCAAAAGTTTGGTCAGGTGCGCCGGAATTTTCGGGTATACTGTCCCCATCTAAATCAAATTTTTTGACATAATCGAGAGTTTGGACAATAGCATCCCAACAATCTGCCAAAAAGTCAAGATCATTTGCACCAGTAAACAGAAAATCTCGATATACCTGTAAAACAAAGTCACAACCTAAATCTTTCCAAAGATTGCAATCTTGATAACTAGTGTAATTGGTTTTTTCCCAAACGTGTTCATTGGGTGCGCCTAAATCGTGAGGTGTCGCGCCTGCGACTTTACGAACTGCCAGGGGACTTGGAGATTTAATTGTGAGATAATAACCGATAATTCTAGTTGTATTATCACTTTGGGGAATTGCTCGAGCAAAGGCGCGAATTACTGATTTTTCCAGTTCAGGAAATAACATTAATAACCCAAAAGAACCATATAACCGCACATCTAGACTTTCATACCAACGGTAATCCAAACATTCTAACACAGCAAACTGACCAACGGGGTCAATTTCCGAGGCCGCACTCCAAAGAGTTCCTCCGCTGGTTAAGTCGTAAAGCTCGTTGAATAAAGCCATTTTAAACCAATTGGGTAAATCTGGTCTTTCTAAAATAGGATTTTGCCAATTTTGAATGTGCGATCGCCAATTATGATATTGTTTAAGAGCAGTAGTAGCAATTTGCCAAGCATTTTCACCATTACCACCAAAAAAGTCAGTATACCTGCGGAAATAGTTCACTCCTGCGGCAAATTCTGTCACCGGAAAATCCCAACTAAGGATAAAGGGAACTTCCAAAGTTTCCCCAGGTTGTAAAGTCAAACGCACCGCAATTGCAGCACCCAATCTGGAATTTTCATTTGCGGGAGTTTCATCTATATAATTAGGTAAAGAACCATTTTCCGAGAAACTTTGCCAAATATCTGCACCATTACCTAAACAATTAAAACGGGAATGATAAAATATTTCAACCTGGTTATTTTTCGGGTAATTTTTTAAAGTCGCAATACACCAAGTTCCGTCCCCTTCTTGAACAGTTTTATTACTAGAAACTTGACCAAAAACACAACCAAAATATTGATGATCTTCTGCTAAACAATTATAATTTCCTTGACTTTTGCCCCAAGCTGGTTCATATTCATAAACAGGACTACCATCATCTCTAACTTGCACTTGGGGAGATTTTAAAGTATTAGTAAACCAACCTACCATATTTTCCCAAGTTAGCATAATGCTAATAGTAATTGGTGTATTCGTGGGGTTGTGAGCTTTCCACAAAAAAACTGCCACAGGGTAACTAGTTTCCTGATAATTATCAGCCCAAATTGGCGAAAATTGCTCACAGGTTAATTGAGTTTTGAAGACATTTTCATAAACAAACCAACTGCGAGGATAAAGTGCATGATAAGTTCCTGACCTCACCCCCAACCCCTCAAGGTCCACAGAGGAAGGTGGATACCATTGCCAAGATTGTAGTGTATCATCTTCTGGGGGTTGAGTAGATAAAGCGTAGGCTTGGCCAGATTCAAAGATACTAAATTGACAAGCAGGAACAGTTTTAAAAGTATGTTCTCCTCCGTCAATGTGCCACAGGTTAAAGTCCCCCCGCGAAGAACGGCCTATACACCCCGCACCAAAGCCACCAAGGGGCATTCCGTGCCAGGGACCATCATCTATATTACTAGGATAACGGACGGTGTAGGGCTGATTCCAGCCCAGGCCAATGGGACGTTTCCAGGTGCAGGGGGGTATTTGGGGGTGGTTGGTCATGGTTTGAGTTTTACAGGTTGACGCTAATGAAGACTAGCGCGATGTGTGATTTTTCTCAAGTCCTGGGGGAAAAATATTTTTATTTCGCGCAATCTCTCTTAGATATCCCGTAGGGTAGTCGCAAAGAAGAGACTGAATTAATAGGAATATTAGAACTGGATAGGATTTTTGCTTTGCTGAATGCGAAAATAATTGCTGAGTCATGACAGTTAGTAATGCAACTAGAAAATTAGTTAGAGAAAGCTTATTTAAACCCCAGGAAAGATCCCTGACTTCTTAATTTAATCTTTGGTAAATAATGATAGTTTATCAAAGAAATCGGGGATCTAAATACAGGTTTAGCGATTATATGGTATTCCCAGTCAGAGACTGGAAGGTATATTAAATTTAGTTAATTAATTCATCCGCGTTTATCTGCGTTTATCTGCGGTCAATTATTCTTGAAATCTTATTCAATGCAGTTTCATCATAATTTTGTATTAACTACATTATCAACTATCCTTCTTTTTTTAAAAAATCCCCGACCTATTTAAAAAGTCAGGGATTTCTTGATTAAGAAAGGTCTTTCAATTCAGCGGTACGAACTGAAAGTATTTGTGTTTGATTACCTCTTTGGACTTTTACCTGCAACGCTTGACCCAGGGTACTGTCTTCTACTATGGATTGTAATTGTTCTGCGCTGGTGATAGCTTTATTGTCAATCTGCACAATCACATCTCCACGACGGATACCCGCAATTGCAGCGGGAGAATTAGGAACAATTCGCAAGACTAAAACTCCTTTGACTTCAGGAATCATTAACATGGAGTTAGGATCACTGTTATTTTGTTTTGCTAATTCTGGTGTTAATGTCACCATTTGTACACCTAAGTAGGGGTGAGCTACTTTACCATTGCGTTGTAATTGAGTAGCGATCGCTTTAGCTTTGTCAATAGGAATTGCAAAACCGATACCCATCGCATCGGCGCGAATTGCCGTATTAATTCCAATCACTTCTCCTAAACCGTTTAATAATGGTCCACCAGAGTTACCAGGGTTAATCGCTGCGTCGGTTTGAATGAAGTCTAACCGTTTATCGCTGATACCAACCTGAGCGCTAGAACGTTTTAAGGTGCTGACAATCCCCAGAGTAACGGTATTATCAAATCCTAACGGATTACCAACAGCGATCGCCCAATCTCCCACCTGAACATTACGAGAAGAACCTAAAGGTGCTACGGGTAAATCATTACCAGCATTAATCTTAACTACAGCCAAGTCTGTAACTTCATCAATACCACGGACTTTACCTTCAAAAGTGCGACCATCTTTCAGACGGACTGTGACTTTATCAGCTTTGTCAACTACGTGAGCATTGGTAAGAATGACACCGCTTTTGTCAATAATAAAACCAGAACCTAAACCCCGTAACTGTTCAGTCGGTAATTGTTGGGGAAAACTATCACCAAAAAACCGCCTAAAAAAGGGATCTTCCATAAAAGGATCATTGCGGCGCGTAATTGTTCTTTCTGTATCAATTCTTACTACTGCTGATCCAACGCGATTCACTGCTGTTGTCACAAAACTATGACCACCAATCGCAGCCGCAGCGGAAGATGGCTTTTGAGCTACTTTTGTTAATGACTCCGTGACAGGGTTAGGACCCGGTTCTGCTACTGAAGGTAACACCCGCAGAGAGGTAACAGTTAATAGCACTCCCATAAAAATCGCTAAAATATGGGTACTGAGTTGTCGGATAGACGGGTATATTTTGGGAAATCGCATAATCACAACCTAATCTACAAACCTAATTTTTGCTGTTTCTTGATAAATCTATCTACAGTTATTTTTACAGATCAGATTCAGAATTTCTGTTTATTGACATTTTGACTCAATTTTAAGTTTCTTTGATGTTGTGGAATCTATTTTTTTCAAGCTAAAATACTAGTTAATGCCAAAATGCCAAAACAAATATGAGTATAATAGCATGAATGATGGAGCAAACCCACTAACTAACGAATCCTTAGCTACACTAGAGCCAGGAGAGCATTCACACCATCACAATCATACAGATCATACACATTCTCATGTTCACAGTGAAGAGTCTTTACGGCGAATTATTAACCGACTTTCGCGCATAGAAGGTCATGTACGTGGTATTAAAAATATGGTACAACATAATACCTCGTGTCCTGATGTATTATTACAAATTGCGGCTGTCCGTGGTGCCTTAGATAAGGTAGCACGCATTGTGTTAGATGAACATTTAACTGAGTGTATCGCTAGAGCCGCCCAAGAAGGTAATATGGAATCGGAAATTGAACAATTAAAAGCCGCTTTAGATAGATTTTTACCCTAATTCTTAACTTTTAACTGCGGTATCTATGACTGGGAATCAATATCAATTTCACTATTCTTTAAATCATAATCCACATAAACCAATAATTCTATTATTACATGGTTTTATGGGTAATATTTATGAATTTGATCAAGTTATTAAATTACTATGCGATGATTTTTCCTATCTCATTATTGATTTACCTGGACATGGAAAAACTCAGGTTTTAGATGATGAATACTATACCATGCCATCTACAGCCACAGCCATTATTCAATTATTAAATCAATTAAAAATTAACCAATGTTATTTAATTGGTTATTCTCTGGGAGGAAGATTAGCTTTATATCTCACTCTCCATTTTTCCAGTAGGTTTATTAAGGTTATTTTAGAATCTGCTTCCCCTGGTTTAGCAACAGAAATGGCCAGGTTAGCTAGAATTAAAAGTGATGCTCAAATAGCCAGGAAATTAACTAGAATAATCAATAAAGATGATTTTTATCACTTTCTCAATAATTGGTATCAACAGCCAATTTTTGGGAAGATTAAAAATCATCCTCAATACCAGTCTATGATAGCAAATAGATTAACAAATCATCCCCCAAATTTAGTCAAATCATTGCAATTTATGGGAACAGGTTCTCAACCTTGTTTATGGGAATTACTAACAGAAAATACTATTCCTGTCTTATTATTAGTAGGAGAAAAAGATGAAAAATTTATTGATATTAATATAGCCATAACTGAAAAATGTAACTTTGCTAAATTACAAATAATTCATGATGTTGGACATAATATTCATCTGGAAAATACCTTAGCATTTGTGCAAAATATTCAAGATTTTTTCTCCCCTTCTTCTAGTTTTGCATAACTGCATTTAACAACAATTCAGCCCCGAAACGAATGGGATCTGTACAAGGTAGTCCGGTTTCTGCTATGATTTGAGCGATCGCATTTTTTGCCTCTAATTCCTCTAAATTTCTGGTATTTAAAGCTATACCCACAACTTTCACGTTTCCGAAAGCACCAGCACCACGGGCAACGATTTCATACATTTGAATCACTTCCGGTAATGGGGGAATCGGTATACTAGGATTATTACGGTTGTGAGTTTGTCCTGCTTGATGCACTAATATTAAATGTGTAGGTTGAGAACCGCGAATTAAAGGTAAAGTTGCCGTTGAACCGGGGTGTAAAAGAGAACCTTGTCCTTCAATTTGCAGAATGTCGTAATGTTGGCCAAAACGCATGACTAACTGTTCCACCGCACCAGCCGCAAAGTCCACCCGTACAGCATCTAAAGCCACCCCTTCCCCTTCCAACATTAACCCAGTTTGACCAGTGGCTAAAAACTTAGAACGGATACCCTGTAATTTAGCCGCCCGATGTAATTCTATACTAGTAGACATTTTTCCAATGGCCATATCCGTCCCCACCGTCAAAACTCGCCGACAGGGTAAAGTTCGCGCCAGTCCAGATGCTACATCTAAATTGGCTGGTTCTCTCCGTACATCCCAAATTAATTGTCCTGGTTTGAGGAGGGCATTTAATTCCGGTATATTTGCTAGGGGTGTATGTAATCCATTTACCAAGGACATTCCAGCTTTGAGAGCATCTTGAATATCAGCCCAATAATCATCAGGAACAGCACCACCTTTGGGAGCAATCCCAATTACCAAAACTTCCGGCTTATACTGTAATGCTGCTGTCATAGATGCCACAATTGGCACATCTCGCTGAATACCTGTTAAATCTACTAAACATTTACCTACAGATTCTCTGTCAATTACAGCCACAATAGGTGATTCACTGTAGCGTAAAATTGATAACCCTGTTTTTCCATGAACTCCAGTAATTCCCTCATGGAGAAGAATTGCTATTTTTTGATTAAGCGACAGACGCACTGTATTTTACTCCCAAACCAGGTAAATTATTTGGCAAAACTCTCCCGTTTTCTACCAGCGCACCGCTAAAAGGATCATCAATTAAATTCAAATGACTATCTAAATCCAAATAATCAGCTAGTGGTGCAAGTTGTAAAGCGGCGGTATTAGCCAGAGAACTATCAGAATAGCAGCCAAACATAACTTGTAAATTATGAGCTTTGGCTGTATGTACCATTCGCATAGCCTCGGTAATTCCCCCAGATTTCATTAACTTAATATTAATTCCATCTACATTATCAGCTAATTGGGGAATATCCGCACTAGTAAAGCAACTTTCATCAACGAAAATGGGTAAGGGGGAATGTTTTTTCAACTTGGCTAAATTTGCTTCTTCACCTCTTGCTAAGGGCTGTTCTATGTATTTTATCCCTAAATCAGCTAACCAACTACACATATTCATAGCATCTGCTAAATCCCAACCTCCGTTAGCATCAACAAATACATCTTTTTCTCCTGTTGCTTCCCGTACGGCTAAAAACATTTTTTGATCTGCTTCTATTCCTTGAGTCGAACCTAATTTTACCTTGAATAACTGCACATCCATAAATTGTAACCAGTCTTGGGTTCTAGCTTGGGCCCCTGCTGGGGAATTAATCCCAATTGTTACCGATGTTGGTACTATAGCGCTTTTATTTAGTCCCCAAAGTTGCCACAAAGGTAAACCTAAGCGCTTACCGAGCCAGTCGTGTAATGCCATGTCTAAGGCTGCTTTAACAGCAGAAGGAATTTGCATTTGTTCTAATAGTGACTCAATTTCCTGTCTTTGCCAAGGGCTAAATTTTTGAAATATAGGTATAATCTGCTTCATTGTATTGATAATTTGATCAGTAGTTTGTCTGTAGTTACCCACCCCAAAGGGAGACGCTTCGCCCCAACCTTCAATACCTTCTTGTGCGATTTGTAACCATATATTTGTTGTTTGTGCTGTTGTTTTGCGACTAATTGTTAAGGGAAATCGTTTGTTAACGGTAAAAGGTTGAAAATTAATTTCCATAACTAAAAAAATATTAAAATGGCGAACGGTAACTAACAATTCAAAACTTACCCAACTGGTATAATATCTCATGTAGTGAGAACTTTAGTTCTCTCTTGAGAAAATCAGGGTTAAAGCCCTGACTACAAGCAAAAAAGCGTAATTTTGTGTGACACTTGCGTAAGTCCCAGTTCTATAATAGCAACGCTTGATGATAAACCCAGTAAAGACACTAATCGAATACATTAGACATCACCTGTTAATAATCAAGTCTGGCAGTTACACTAGATCAGGAAACTGTAATTTCTAGATAAGTTCTCAGAAAAACAGCCGTAAAGGATAACTATTATGAAAAATTTGCACAAGAATTTTTTGATGAAACAGCATTTATCAGGTTCATCCTCAACTCATGTTTTAACTGGTATGATAGCTGCTGGTTTGATGATATTACCTGGTATAGATGGTGGTAGTCCCGTTTTAGCGCAGCAAAAAACAGAGCGTCGGGAGTTAAATTATGGGGAGTTAATTCAGAAGGTGAATAAAGGCGAAGTTAAAAAGGTTGAATTAGATCAAACTGAGCAGATAGCTAAGGTTCATTTAACTGGACAAAAGCCGAATACACCTCCTTTACAGGTGCGCCTTTTAGAGCAAAATCCAGAATTAGTGAATAAACTAAAGGAAAAAAATGTTGATTTTGGTGAGGTTTCCTCTGCTGGAAACAGGGTTGCTGTGGGGTTGTTAATTAATCTCATGTGGATTTTACCCCTGGTGGCTTTAATGATATTATTTCTGCGTCGTTCTGCGAATGCTTCTAACCAAGCCATGAGTTTCGGTAAATCTCGCGCCCGCTTTCAAATGGAAGCAAAAACCGGGGTTAAATTTGCTGATGTCGCAGGAGTGAATGAAGCTAAAGAAGAATTAGAGGAAGTTGTGACTTTCTTAAAACAGCCGGAAAAATTTACCGCTGTAGGTGCGAAAATTCCCAAGGGTGTGTTACTAATTGGACCGCCGGGAACGGGGAAAACTCTACTAGCCAAGGCTATTGCGGGTGAAGCAGGTGTACCTTTTTTCAGTATGTCTGGTTCGGAATTTGTGGAGATGTTTGTGGGTGTGGGCGCTTCCCGTGTGCGGGATTTGTTCAAAAAAGCTAAGGATAATGCTCCCTGTATCATTTTTATTGATGAAATTGACGCTGTGGGTCGTCAACGGGGTGCGGGTATTGGTGGAGGAAATGATGAACGAGAACAAACTCTTAACCAATTATTAACGGAAATGGACGGTTTTGAGGGAAATACAGGGATTATTATTATTGCTGCTACTAACCGACCAGATGTTCTAGATTCGGCTTTGTTACGTCCAGGACGCTTTGATAGACAGGTGATTGTGGACGTTCCAGATTTGAAGGGAAGAGAGGAAATTTTGAGAGTCCATGCTCAAAATAAGAAGATTGACCCTAGTGTATCATTAGAAGCGATCGCTCGGCGCACTCCTGGGTTTACTGGTGCTGATTTAGCTAATTTACTCAATGAAGCTGCTATTTTGACAGCTAGAAGACGCAAGGAAGCAGTCACCGATTTAGAAGTTGATAATGCGATAGATCGAGTGGTTGCGGGTATGGAAGGAACTGCTTTAGTAGATAGCAAAAATAAACGCCTCATTGCGTATCATGAAGTGGGCCACGCTTTGGTAGGTACGTTGGTTAAGGATCATGATCCTGTACAAAAAGTCACTTTAATTCCCAGGGGACAAGCACTAGGTTTAACTTGGTTTACTCCCAACGAAGAACAGGGTTTAATTTCCCGTTCCCAAATTTTAGCCCGAATTGCGGCGACTTTGGGCGGTCGTGCGGCGGAGGAAATCGTGTTTGGTCAAGCGGAGGTGACTACCGGTGCGGGAAATGATTTACAACAAGTGACTAATATGGCTCGACAAATGGTAACAAAGTTTGGAATGTCTGATTTAGGTCCAGTTTCTTTGGAAAATCAAAATAATAATGATGTATTTTTAGGCCGGGACTGGATGAATAAATCTGAATATTCAGAGGAAATTGCTGCTAAAATTGATGCTACAGTCCGGGAAATTGTCAGCAAATGCTATATTCAAGCTAAGGAAATCATCCAAGAAAACCGTTTAATTTTGGAGCGGGTGGTTGATTTGTTGATAGAACAAGAAACTATTGACGGTGATGTTTTTCGGAAAATTGTCGCCGATAATACTACAATTCAACTAAAAACTCATGAGCCGGTAGCCGTACCTTATTAATTGAGTTTACAGAATCCTTGTAGAGACGTTCCATGGAACATCTCTACTTTTTCCTGATTAAGAAAAACATCAAAAAGATTGTTCCAGAACTTTTTTAAATGGTGGTTTAACATTGTAATTAGCAGGAATTTTATCTCCTACTATTACCTCAATAACTGTATATGCAAGATCGTGAAAAAATGATCTACAAGATCCGAATTCTCCAAATGTACCCCATTTAAAAGAAATTTCACCAGAACCAAATATTGAACTAATTCCTGGTTCTTGCAGCTTCAATTTTGCACCATTAAAAACACTATCTGCATATTCTTCTGGTATCCCAACTCTCACCACATCCAATGATAATGCAAGGGAAGAATTAACTTCTCTTTCCACTTCAGTGGAAACCGCTACTTTCAAGACTAATTTACCCGAATCATTTGGCTCAAATGTAGCCCCCAAGCAGCCATATAAAAACCTAGCTCCTAGAGGTGCTAATATCTCTATCATTACTTCTTTTTTAGAGAATAAACCAATCTTTGCATTTTCCAGAATGACTTCTATCTTTTC
>OMJF01000170.1 GCA_900299285.1 Anabaena sp. 54
AAGGTTGAGATTGAGGATATAGAGAATGGTAGAATGTATGAAAATGCTTTTGAGTGGAGGTTTGAATTTCCTGAAGTGTTAAATAATGATGGTGTTTTTATTGGTTTTGATGTGGTTATGGGAAATCCTCCTTATGGTTTATTTCCTTCAAAATCAGAATTAGTTTTATTGATTAGTAAATATAATTATCTAGGTATAAATAATTCCCTAAAAGACAGCTACTTTATATTCTGCTTATTAGGTTTAAAGGATATTTTAAAACCTCATGGATATCTATGTTATATAATACCTAATACTTGGAAATTAATTGATGTAGCACAGCAGTTTAGACAGACTTTAATGAGTGAGTTTTATTTTTTAAGTATAGATGAATGTAAGAGAAAAATTTTTGACGAAGCGACGGTAGACTGTGATATTATCTTGATTCAAAAAAATAAATTAGCAGAATATAATGTAAACATAAAAATGAGAAATAGAAATATAATTGAGCGTGTCAATGTTCTATCAAAAAATACTTTATTAGAACAGCGATTTTTTAATTTTTCACTTCATAAGCAGCAAATATTGTTATTAAATAAAATTCAATCATGCTCCTTTTTAGTAAAAGATTACTTTCAAATCAAAAATGGCGTTAAACCTTACGAAGTTGGTAAAGGTTATCCACCACAGACTAAAAAAATATTAGATGAAAAACCTTATACTGCTGAAACTAAATTAAATGATAAATTTCAGCCATTAATAGGTGGACGTTATTTTCATAAATATGTGATTTTATGGAATGAAAATTTCTGGATAAGCTATGGTCAATGGCTCGCAGCGCCGAGAGAAGAATCAATATTTCAAGCCAAAGAAAAACTAATTTTCAGACAAACTAGTGATCAAATAATTGGAACTTTGATTTCCTCTGGATTTATTATACGGAACAACGTTCATATTATTCTGAAAAAAGATGAAAAGTCTGATATTTTCGATCTTAAATATCTGTTAAGTATCTTAAACTCAAAATTAATTGATTTTGTTTACACTAGTATTAATCCAGAAAAGGGAGAAACCTTAGCAGAGGTCAAAGCATTTCATTTAGGAATATTACCCTTTTATCCACTTTCTATAAAAGATCAAGTTCCTTTTATTAAAAAGGTTGATCAAATTCTCACCGCTAAAAAATCAGATTCAAAAGTAGATACAACCGCATTAGAAACAGAAATAGATCAACTAATTTATCAACTTTATGGGTTAACAGAAGAGGAAATTCAAATCATAGAAAATAGCTAATAGATAATTAACAACTTGAGTTAATATTCCAAAAATCAGATCCCCGACTTCTTTAATAAATCAGGAATCTCACAAACCCAACATTAATAAACTTAAAATAGTCCCTTTCTTGATTGATTTTCCCGTTGTGTTTTTCGTAAAGGAACTACTTCAGCTTCACTACCTTCCCTAGCGACTCGAATTAATAAAGCAGAAGATAGTAAACTAGCAATCATAGAATTACCGCCATAGCTAAACATAGGTAGGGGTAAACCTGTAGTTGGTAACGCACCTGTAGTTACACCAATATGTAATAACGATTGTCCAACCATGAGAAAAACTACACCAATTGCGACTAATTGGGAGATCAGATTTTTAGATTTGATGGCGATAATTAAGCCTAAAGTCGCAAATATTGCTAACATTAGTAATAATAAAATACCGCCAACAAAACCAAATTCTTCTGAAAAAATTGCAAAGATAAAATCAGTATCTTGAATTGGTAAATAGAATAACTTTTGCTGAGAAAGTCCAAATCCAGATCCCCAAGTTTGACCCGAACCCACAGCTAATAAACTTTGTACCAACTGATAACCATCTCCTGTAGCATCAGCCCAAGGATTCATAAAAGACATAATACGTTTGCGTTGATATTCCTTGATGCTAATGCTGATTAATGCTAATAACACACCACTTAAAGCTGTTCCTCCCAGGTATTTATATGGTATTCCTGATGCTAAAGCAATAAACCAAATTGTCATTCCACAAAGTGCAGTTGTACTTAAATTAGGTTGGGCTAAAATCCCTAAAAGCACAAGACAAAAAACACCCAACCAAGACAAACGAATTCCCCAATTTAGTTTTTCCCACTGGCCAAAAAGTGTTGCACTTTGTAAAACTAAAAATGGTTTAATTAATTCTGATGGTTGGATAGGAATTGGTCCAATAGCTATCCACCTAGCAGCGTCAAAAGCTTTTTTTCCTAATCCGGGAATCAAAGTCATAAAAATTAACAACAGGAAAAATATCAAAAACCAATGAGAAACCCCCAAAATTTTTCGTAATGGTAGATTAGCAATGATATTGAAAATAATTAAACCAACTATAGCCCAAATAATTTGACGTTTGAAATAATATAAACCGTCACCTTGACGATCATCCGCAACGGGATAGGAAGCAGAAAAAAGGATAATTAAGCCAATAAACATCCACATTAATGTTAGCCAGCGTAATAATCGGGCTTCTAAACCCCAGCTAGAAACAGAATTATCAAAAATTGGGATTAAACGGAGTAAATTCACAATATATTAAATACAGAGGAACATCTGCTATTTTAATTGACAATAAGTCAAAAGATGATCATATAACAGGGAACAGAATTCGACCTCATTGTTCAACCTCATTCCTCCGTGTCCTCCGTGCCTCTGTGGTTCGATAAACTACCTTTAATCCGCCAAAAGACATTCTTAAATCAAAACTAAATTATCGCGGTGAATCACAGTATCCACCCCTTCATAACCTAAAATTTCTGGAATTTCCCGTGAATGTCGGCCACAAATTTGCTCTAATTCCTGACTATTATAATTCACCAATCCCCTAGCAATTTCATAGCCATGACTATCACATAATTGTACCGCTGCTTGATTGTCAAATTCTCCTTCCAATGCTTTAATTCCCGCTGCTAATAGAGATTTTCCCCCTTTAGTAATAGCAGCGATCGCTCCTGAATCTAAGTATAATTTACCACTAGGAATCAGTCCGTAAGCTATCCAACGTTTTCGGGCTGAAGTTGGTTCTGGTTGAGGTATAAAATGTGTTCCTATTAGTTCCCCTTGCATAATTTTGGCAATATTCCGGGGAAACCGCCCCTGGGTAATGACTGTGCGGATACCCGCAGCGATCGCAATTCTGGCCGCAGAAATTTTAGTCATCATCCCTCCTGTTCCCCATTGAGAACCCTGGCCACCAGTTTGAATCTGTAGATCTGTCAGTTCTTGCATACTACTAACCAAGCTAATAGGTTTAGCATCGGGTACAGAACGCGGATCAGCAGAGTATAATCTATCAACATCCGTTAATAAAAATAACCAATCTGCTTCTACTAAACTAGCTACCAACGCAGACAGGGTATCATTATCACCAAATTTTAATTCTTCTACGGCTACTGTATCATTTTCATTGACTATCGGAATTACTCCTAAATTTAGTAATTCTTGAAAAGTGTTATTAGCATTAAGATAGCGGCTACGATGTACCAAATCTGCTCTCGTTAATAATACTTGGGCAATCGGCTGTTGTATTATACTAAATAAATCATCATATATACGTATTAATCTGCCTTGTCCCACAGCCGCTACAGCCTGTTTTAAAGCGATAGTTTTGGGACGTTCCATTAAACCTAAGCGTCCACAACCTACCCCAACAGCACCGGAAGAAACTAAAATTACTCGGTGTCCCTGTTGTCTCAAATCACAGAGAGTTTCTGCTAAAGTAGCAATGGTAGAAAGGGCTAATTGTCCCGTTTCCGGTTGGGTTAAGCTAGAAGTGCCGATTTTAACAACAATTGTTTTACTCATTAGTTAATTATACGAACTTATCATCAGGTAAACCTTTGAACCCTTCCCCGACAAAGAAGGGGAGTAAGATTCCCCGTCTCTCCCCTAGAGTGAGAGTATACTTTACAACTTTCAAAACATCCTCTAAGGTAATTTTAAATTCAATTCTTGCAAAGTAGGAGAATCTGAATTAATTGTAATCCTATTTGGTTCAACAGATTTATTATTAATTTTTAACTCATAAGTTCCTTGTCGCAACTGTTCCAAATAGAAAATACCAGCACTATTTGTAATAGATGCAACTGATGATTTACTATTATCAATAGCTTCGACTTTAGCGCCAACAAGGGGTTTTCCTTCAACATCTTTCACAGTTCCTGCTATAGTATAAGAAGCAACAAAAGGAACTGAAATAGTTGTATAACTACCTGCAACTATTTCCACAGCATAAGCAGTTTGAACCGGTTTCCAGTCTAGAGGATATCCAGCAGGATCTAAATCAAAACGGTAAATACCCGGAGGAACTTTAAATAAAACACCCTGTTTTGTAATAGTTGCTAAACTAGGATTAAATTTTTTATTATTCAGTATTAATAATAATTCCATATCCTGAGTATAAATCTCTTCATTTTGATCTTTAATACCGTTATTATTCTTATCTAAAAAAGGTTGAATAAATATACCACCCTCACTGCGTAAACGTTCAAATTGAGAGTCTCCAAATCTTAAATTAGGACTGAAATTAACTGCTGAACCAATTTCCAGCCGATAAGAGGCTGTATCTGATGTTATAGAAATTCCATCATAACGTAAACGCAGAGATAAACCGGGAATAAAAAAAGTAGAAACAGAAGCCAATAAACCACTACCTTGAGAACCGATACCATAACCGATATCAAAATCCCAGAGACGACGTTGATTAATATAGGGTGATTGATATTTCCATTTTAAGGTTAATAAATTATGAGATTTATTACCAGAATTGCTGGTTTCATAACTTAAAATTAAATTTTCTTTTTCAGGGAGTTTAAAAAAACTAAAAATAGAACCTTCATAATTTAATTCTAATCCAATACTAGTAGGACTAGCTCTAGCGGCTAAATTACGCCAACGCAGATTAGAATTCCAGTCTAATTGTCCTTTATTATCAATTTTCAGAGTTGAATAAGTAGATATTTTACCAATATTCTGATTTACATTTAATCCTAAATTCATAATACCATTGAGATTACTCCCACTACTAGTCACACTTAAAAATTTAGCCGTATTCCAATTAAAATTAAAACTTTGAAACTGTTCATTACTGGATAAATTCAGATTTAACCGAGAAGATGGTTTAAATTCTAGATTAGTATTATATTTTAATTTATCTGGTACTTTTAAAGCAGATACAGCCAATTTGAAAGGGAAATTATTAGGTTGATAAAATACCTCACCTAATCCTAGTAAACTTTGATCATAAATGATTCCTCCTCCCAATGTTAAAGAATCTGTAACTCCATGACGATAAGCAATACCTCCACGAACATTATTTAAGTCGCCAAAAAAGTCATTATTTCTTGTTTCTCTGTTCATACCACCAGATACAATTAAGCTTGATGTTCCTTTAGTTAATTGTCCAGGTAAATTGAGAAATATCGGTTTTTTCTCTAGGGGTGTACTTGCTAATTGTCCATTAGCATAAAGTAAAACTCGATAATTTTGACCATTAATAGGAACATTATCAAAACGGTAAATTCCTGAAGAATCAACTAATATTTCTCCAAAAATAAGATTATCATTTCCAGAAACTAATTGCACCAAAGTTCCCGGTTTTGCTGCTCCTTCAATAATGCGATTAATTGTAGAATTTTGTAAGCCTTGAGAGGGAGTAAATGCGCTATTCTTGAGATTATCGGCTTTAAATCCAAATCTTTTAATCGTCGTCAAACCCCAATAATCACCCTTAGTCTCACTTCTCCAGAAAGTAGGTTGAGAACCAATTACATAATCACGAAAATCACTGCGGTTTAAATATTGTCCTTCTTGTAATTTCCACTTGGTACTATCCAATAAATCAGATTGATTAATTCGATAAAACCAACTTCCTTTTAATAATGTACCCACAACATTTAAATTACCTTGATTAGTTAATTCTTTGTTATTTTCTCTACTACTAATAGTAACTTGTTGTGCCACAGTTGAGAATGTAAAATTAGGACTTTTAACAATAGGTAAACCTTCTATAATTACTGGTGGTTCTTTTTGGCGATTTTTTCCGCCTTTGAAATTTAACCAAGGTGGTTCTAGTATAATTGAATAAGCAGCAATATCAAATTGAGACCTAACTTGTAATAACTCCTCAATTTGTGCGATAGATATAGCTAAACCTAATTCTGGATCTGAAGTTAATTCATTAAGTTTAATACGTTTGATTAAACCCACTCCTCTTAGTTCTAATTCTCCATTTGGTAAGGTACTAACGGTCAAATTTAAGGCTGTAATTATATCTTGAAAAGGAATTAACCAATTAGGAAAATCAATAGCTTTTTCTCCGTCTTCATAACCTTTAACAGAAGCAGATTGTAAAACATTGCGTTTACCAATATTAATTCCTACTGGTAAGACAACAAATTGCGGTGATTTTACTGCTGCTTTAGGGGCAATAGAAGCATCATTAACTTGAGAAATAGGAGCAGAAAAATTGTAACTTGACCCTAAATGGTAATAGGAATTAATTGATTCCCCTACAAACATACTAAGTAGATTGGCGTTAAAAATTGTCGTTATGACAAGGGAACAGGGAACTCTTAACTGGGAACAGGTTTTGGGTAACTTTACTTTTCGTTACTTATGTCGGTTTTTTCCGTTTACCTAGTTATAGACAACTACTGACAATTATAACTGTCAAATTTTACCAGTAGGGAAACAAACCAAATAATTTGACTACTCCACTAATTACAGCTATTTTCAGGTAAATAAACCACAAACCGACCTCTCTGGTAAACCTCTCTCCTTGCAGGAGAGAGGTTTTGATTTACTACCCTTCCCTGGTAGGGAAGGGGCTGGGGGTTAGGTCTAATAATTGTGGCTCAAATACATGAAAACTGCTGTAAGGCAATAATCACCGCTACTAGAACTCCATGATTAATAAATTCTTGGTTATCTAGTCTTTTATCAATACCACTAACTTTTTCCTCTAAGAGGATGTTTCAAAAGTCTAAGGGCGATTAGAAATCACATCTATACAGACAAAACCTGCCTACGCAGGTTTCAAATCCTTAATTTTTCCTTAGTCCACGCAGGTGGACTTTGCTTGTGTAGTAGCGATTTATAATCGCCATAA
>OMJF01000171.1 GCA_900299285.1 Anabaena sp. 54
AAAATTGTCGTTATGACAAGGGAACAGGGAACTCTTAACTGGGAACAGGTTTTGGGCAACTTTACTTTTCGTTACTTATGTCGGTTTTTTTCCGTTCACCTACTTACCACAAACAATTATCGGATGTTTTGGTGATTTATGCAGAACAGAACAAAAGTAGGGATAATTCATGAAATTGCCCCTACTAGACAAAAATCGGGTTTATGTCCACTTGACTTGATAGTCCCTCCCAGAACTAACCAGCAGTTCGCGCCAAAAGGACTGGACAAGTAGCATTAACACGAACATAGTCAGATAAAGAAGCGCCTATAAGACGATCTATATCAACAAAACTCTTAGCAATAGATGGCCGACGGTCTGGAGAACCAATTAATAATAAGTCTATATTCAACTCACTAGCCAAACGACAAATTTCTTCCCCCGGTTTGCCACTGCTGGTAACACAACGCACTGCTACAGATTGTCTTTCTGCTTCAGCTAGAGCCATTCCCAACACAGAACTTCTTTCTGGTTTAAGATCAGTAATACCTGATAATTTGCCACCTAAATCTGTATTAACATTAGCTAAAACTAATTGTCCACCCACAACACCCCGGAGCAGGAACAAAGCTAAATTTAAACAATTTTTAGCAGACTCAGAATTATCCATTGCCACCATAACGCGCTTAATGTTTTTGACATAAATATCATCTTTCACAAGCAACATGGGACGAGAAGACAATTGAAAAACGTACTGACTAACGGAATTAGATAAAATTGATTGTAACCGCTTCAGTCCTCGTGAACCCATAATAATCAAATCAGCATCTATTTCATCCGCGACTTGACAAACCACATCCTTAGGATCACCTTGACGCAAAATAGAAGAAACTTGGCTAGGATCTAAGTTTAAATACTGAATAGCCTTAGCCAGAATTTTTCCACCTTCTTCCCATTTATCTGTCATGACAGCAGCAGTGCTTTGTGGAGTAACAACGTGAAGAACCGTTACCCTCGCGCCTTGAAATGAAGGCATTTCTTTCAAGTTTTTGAGCATTTCTTCCGCGTGTCCCAAGCCGGAGACAGCCAGCAAAATTTTTTGAATCATTTTTACGTCTTTGTCGTGAGAGTTTTTGTGGTTTTTGCTGCTAGTATTGAGCTATGGCTGCACCAAGCAAGCTATCAGAGTGTTTTTTTCTGACGTGCTGAACAACCAAGTTAAGTATTTAGGCGTAAATGAACCAATTAGCAGTAAAACTAATACCAACAAGCAAAATAGTGATGAATATTAAGTTTCTTTACGCCTAATTACGTGAAGTTACAACTAGGTTGCCTATCATTAAGCATACAGCTAATTGTGTCTGATAAAATTAATAAAATATGATGGTCAGTAGACATCTCCAAAAATTAAATATGTGTATCTAGAATGAATGAACCACGAAGAAGCGAAGAACAGAAAGGAAAGAGGGTTTCAAAGATATTTTGCGTAGGTTATATGAGTCCTGGGCTACTGCTTTGATTTATTTACTCTCTGTCTCAACATAAGCTGCATAAACACTTTTTACGTTATACCAATTTAAGAAAATCCGCGCTAGTTCTAAGGCTAGTTGTGGTTTACCCAAATTAATCAACCATTGTAAAAAGGGAGACATTGTTCTTTCGTTTAAAAGGCCATTTAAGGACAGAATACCCCATAATAAACGATGAAACCAAGTCATTTGAATCATCATTTTTACTTCCCAAGTGGGATGTTTTTGATAAAATAAAACTCCCATTTTTCCTCGTTGAATTTCCTGATCAATTAATTTAGGAATTTGTTGTACACTAAAGGGTGGATGCCAATGATAACCGACAGCTTCGGGACATTTAATTAGTTTTAAACCTAGTTTTTTTAACCTGACACCTAATTCTAAGTCTTCCCAACCATAGAGTTGAAAACTATTATCAAATAACCCAGCTTTCATTAACCAATGTTTGGGAATAGCGACGTTACCGGTAGCAAAGAAAGCAGCGGAAAAATCTGTGATTTTATAAGGTTCTGCGGTGGGATTGATAAAATTACAAGTATTAATTACAGCACCATAGGTAAAAAAGCTGTCGCTTCCTAATTTCTCTTTTCCTTGTATCAAAGCATTTGTGTGAGCTTGGAGGAAATTCGGTAAAACTACTAAATCACTATCAATGAAAATAATTGTGTCACCACGGGCTTTTTCTACTCCTAAATTTCGCGCCGCAGCCGGTCCTGCATGGTTTTGTTCAAAGCAGTGGACATGAGGAAATTCGTCTTTATGTAAATCTAACCAATTTAAAGTACCATCAGTAGATCCATCATCTACTAATACGATTTCATAATCTTCTATGTGGTTTTCGTTGCTTAAATGCTGTGACTCTAAAGCGCGGAGACACTTTTCTAAAATTGGTAAGCGATTATAAGTGGGAATAATAATACTCAAAAACACAGTTTTACCTAAAATATTATTGCTTGTATTGAGAATAAGACAAATATAGCAAAGTTACCGTTGCACAAAAAAAATATACGCTAGGTAAGTCAGATATAATAATGACTCATTCTTTGTTTTCCTGAGTGGAGAAATTCATGGGTCGCGCCAAAAAAGTTATTTTAGCATATTCTGGTGGAGTTGATACTTCCGTTTGTATTCCCTACTTAAAGCAAGAGTGGGGAGTAGAAGAGATAATTACCCTAGCAGCAGATTTAGGTCAGGGAGATGAATTAGAACCGGTTCGAGAAAAAGCCCTCAAGTCAGGTGCAAGTGAGTCTTTGGTAGCTGATGTTAAGGATATCTTTGTTAAGGATTACGCATTTGGCGCTATTCAAGCTAACGCGCTTTATGAAAATCGCTATCCTCTTGGTACAGCCCTGGCTCGACCTTTAATTGCTAAGATATTGGTAGAAACGGCTGCAAAATATGATGCGGATGCGATCGCTCACGGTTGTACGGGTAAAGGCAACGATCAAGTACGCTTTGATGTTTCCTGTACAGCACTTAACCCTAACTTGAAGATATTAGCACCAGCCAGAGAATGGGGCATGAGTCGAGAGCAAACCATTGCTTATGGTGAGAAGTTTGGTATTCCCGCACCAGTGAAAAAATCCTCTCCTTTCAGTATAGATAAAAACTTGTTAGGTCGCAGTATTGAAGCTGGTATATTAGAGGACCCAGCAAACGAACCACCAGAAGAGATCTATGAAATGACTAAAGCCATAGTTGATACTCCCAACGAACCGGAATATCTGGAAATTGGCTTCCAAAAAGGACTTCCTATCACCATTAACGGGACAGCGAAAAACCCGGTTGAGTTAATTGAACAACTCAATAAAATTGTGGGAAATCATGGTATTGGCCGCATTGACATGATTGAAAACCGCTTAGTCGGGATTAAATCACGGGAAATCTACGAATCACCCGCAATGGTAGTTTTAATTAATGCTCACCGTGACTTAGAAAGTCTGACTTTAACGGCAGATGTTAGTCAGTACAAACGAGGTATAGAAGAAACCTATACTAAACTAGTATATAACGGACTTTGGTATAGTCCTCTCAAAGCTGCTTTAGATGCTTTTATTCAACAAACACAAGAAAGAGTTTCCGGTGTAGTGCGTTTAAAGCTGTTTAAAGGTAATGCTATAATCGTGGGTCGTTGGAGCGATAATACTCTATATACTCCTGATTTAGCAACTTATGGCGCAGAAGATCAATTTGATCATAAAGCTGCGGAAGGTTTTATTTACGTTTGGGGACTACCTACCCGCATTTGGGCGCAAGGTAATAGGTAGTAACACACAGTGTGTAGGGTGTAGGGTGTAGGAATAATTCACTGTTTTATTCATCACCCGTCACTAAATTAGGACTGACACAACTGGTATGATATTCTAGATTATGGGGAGAAACTTTAGTTTCTCTCTTGGAGACGTTACGGAAATAAGATCAAGGCTAAAGTCCTGTTACGGAAATAAGATCAGGGCTTTAGCCCTGACTACAACAGTAGAAGGTTGACTTATTTACATGGTTTACCAGTTTATTTAACTGTTCCCAATAAATTCATGATCACCGTTGTGATTCTTTAAGATTATTAATATACTTAACTCTGATGTACAGGATGTGATTTTTTGATTGTCTATAAACTAGTCAGATCTGAGGATGAAAAATTATCTTCACACTATATCTTTACACTATAAAAGAAATTAGATCTGTGACTTCACCAAATCATCAACAAAAATCCTGAAAATCCTCTCGAATTACATTAGTGAGCTTGTAAACAATTATAGTTATAATTAAATCTATTATCGCTAACCAGAAATTTTCTCAAAAATTCCTTGATATACTTGACATAATTGTAATTTATGCGATACTTGAAACAGACCTAAACAACACAATCCTCTGGAAAGCTACTAATTACCACATCCCACGTAAAAACACAAATATATTTCTGTATAATTTAAAAAACAATAACTTTGCATTAAACTATTAGAAAAGTGCAGTCAAAGTGGTAATATGGCAATTCAGTCAACGGCAGAAACTTTATTTCAAACTGCTTATGAAAGTCGTTACACTTGGGATGAAAATTTTCCTGGTTATGCTGCCAATGTGCAACTGCTACAGGAAGGTGAGGTTTATACTGGTAAGATTCAGATTGACCCCAGCCTGAACATACAAGTTACAGAAGTCGCAGATCAACAAATAGCAGCAGGAATTGATATTCAGTTACAGGAAGTAGTTACCCGCTGTCAAAAAGCCAGTTTTTTAGATTCCTATGGTCAACATGAGTTTATTTTAGGTGAAACAGTAGAAAATGATGGAGTAAAGGTTTTTGTCAAGGGTGGAAATACTGATTGTCACTATCAAATCCGTAACCAAAAAATATATCAAGAGGTTCGGGTTATGGGTCGTATGTCCTTGGAGATGAATTATGACGATTTTCTAGCTACAGACTGCGGTTATATCCCTTTTGCTTATCATGTGGTTTTTCGTAATTCGCAAACAGGTGATGTTAATAGCATTCTCAAATTTACGGATACATATCAGAAATTTGGTGATTATTACATTTTGACAAAGCAGATAGTGGCAGAGTATGAAGACGGGAAAACTGAAACTCCCCAATCAATTACTGAGTTTGTTTATTCTCATATTCAGCTATTAGAATAGGGAACAGGCAAGCAGTAGGCGAGAAAATATAACAACTGACCACCAACAACTGACCACTGACCACCAACAACCAACAACTGACCACTGACCACTGACAACTGACCACCAACAACTGACCAATTATCCATTCCCAGCCTAAACTAGATCATTAGCAACTCGGATAATTACCAATTTATTTATTCAGCAGGTTTGACAGTATGGAACTAACAGTGAAAAATGTAGAAACTGTATTAGATGAAATGCGCCCTTATCTCATTTCTGATGGTGGTAATGTGGAAATTGTCGAATTAGATGGACCAATTGTTAGACTTAGGTTACAGGGCGCTTGTGGTTCTTGTCCCAGTTCGACTATGACATTGAAAATGGGTATTGAACGTCGTCTCAGGGAAATGATTCCTGAGATATCTCAAGTAGAACAAGTTATCTAACCCGCGAGTAATAGGTAATTGGTAAGATATTCCTATTACCTATTACCTATTACCTATTACCTATTACTACTCTTTTATATATCTTATGTCTTATCCTCTACACGTTGCATTTATCTGGCATCAACATCAACCATTGTACAAGTCTCCTGAAAATGGCAGTTCGCTGGTGACTAGTCAACAGTATCGCTTACCTTGGGTGCGGTTACATGGAACTAAGGATTATTTGGATTTAGTATTATTGTTAGAAAAGTATCCTAAGTTGCACCAAACGGTAAATTTAGTACCTTCCTTGATATTACAACTGGAAGATTATGTTGCGGGTACGGCTTTTGACCCCTATTTAACTGCTAGTTTGACTGCTGTGGAACAGTTGACCCGTGAACAAAAAGAGTTTATTATTCAACATTTCTTTGATGCTAACCATCATACATTAATTGATCCCCATCCTCGTTATGCCCAGTTATATTACCAAAGACAGGAACAAGGAAAGCAATGGTGTTTAGCAAACTGGAAATTGTCAGATTATGGTGATTTATTAGCTTGGCATAATTTGGCTTGGATTGATCCTTTATTTTGGCATGACCCGGAAATTGCTGCTTGGTTAGAACAGGGACGTGATTTTAGTTTAGGCGATCGCCAGCGCATTTATTCCAAACAGCGACAAATTCTCGGTCAAATTATTCCCCAACATCGGAAAATGCAGAAAAGTGGTCAACTAGAAGTTACCACTACTCCCTATACTCACCCAATTCTGCCTTTATTAGCTGATACCAACGCTGGACGGGTAGCAGTACCGCAGATGACATTACCTAAACAGAGGTTTCAGTGGGTAGAAGATATACCGCGACATTTACAAAAATCCTGGGATTTATATGTAGATAGATTTGGACAAGATCCTAGAGGTTTGTGGCCTTCGGAACAGTCCGTTAGTCCAGAAATTTTACCGTATATTATTAAACAAGGTTTTAAGTGGATTTGTTCAGATGAAGCGGTTTTAGGCTGGTCATTAAAACACTTTTTTCATCGCAATGCTGCGGGAAATGTACAGCAACCCCAATTGCTTTATCGTCCCTATCGTCTGCAAACTACTGCTGGGGATGTATCTATAGTTTTTCGTGATCATAGGTTATCAGATTTAATTGGTTTTACTTATGGATCTATGCCAGCGAAAAAAGCAGCAGCGGATTTAATTGGACATTTGCAAGCGATTGCTAAACAACAAAAAGAAAGTGACGATGATCAACCTTGGTTAGTTACAATTGCTTTAGACGGGGAAAATTGTTGGGAATTTTATCCCCATGACGGTAAAGACTTCCTAGAAACATTATACGAAAGTTTGAGTCATGAACCCCACATCAAACTTGTCACCGTTTCCGAATTTATTGACCAGTTCCCTCCCACCGCCACCCTCAAAAGTGAACAACTCCATAGCGGTTCTTGGGTAGATGGCAATTTTACCACATGGATAGGAGACCCGGTTAAAAACCGCGCTTGGGACTATCTCACCGCAGCCAGACAAGTATTAGCAAATCACCCGGAAGCCACAGAAGAGAACAACCCCGCAGCATGGGAAGCCTTATATGCTGCTGAGGGTTCAGACTGGTTTTGGTGGTTTGGAGAAGGCCATTCTTCTAATCAAGATGCTATTTTTGACCAATTATTTCGGGAACATCTTCACGGTATTTACTTAGCACTGAATGAACCAGTACCACCCTATTTGTACAGTCCCCTAGAGATCCATGAAGCGCGTTTAGACCACAGACCAGAGGGATTTATCCATCCTAATATAGATGGTAAAGGTGATGAGCAAGATTGGGATAGAGCCGGACGGATAGAAGTGGGTGGTGCGAGGGGAACAATGCACAACAGTAGCACTATTCAGCGTATTTGGTATGGTGTAGACCATTTAAACTTTTATGTGCGGGTAGATTTTAAAACTGGTGCTGTTCCTGGTCAGGATATACCACCAGATTTACACCTATTCTGGTATTATCCTGAGCGGACAATGGTGAATAGTTCTATACCTCTAGCTCAAGTACCAGATACAGCACCTTTAAATTATCTATTTCACCATCATTTAGAAGTGAATTTACTGAGTCAGTCGGTGCAATTTCGAGCAGCCGGAGACCATCATTTATGGTATCCCTGTGCTACTCGCGCTCAAGTTGCTTTAGATTCCTGTCTAGAAATAGCAATACCTTGGGCTGATTTGCAAGTTCCTCCAGATTATCCTCTACGGTTGATTTTGGTGTTATCTGATGATGGTTGTTTTTCTAGTTATGTACCGGAAAATGGTTTGATTCCTATTGATGTTCCTTAGTGGTAATTCCCGATTTCTATCGGGATTTCTGGTGTTTTTTCGCGCAGATTCCCTCCACACAGGGGGGAAAATTCCCTGTTCCCAGTTAAGAGTTCCCTGTTCCCTTGTCATAACGACAATTTTTAACGCCAACCTATTTACCTATTTTCTTGGGGGATAATTTCTGTTACTACTTTTTGTCCAGAATTATCACCTTTAACTACAATATTTTCTGTTTCTAAATTACCAATGGCTGTTTCTCCTTGAAAAGTTAATTTTGGTGCAACTTGATGATAAATTATATTTCCCTTAGCCTCTAACAACTTTTTATCTAAATACCAAGTCAATTGATTTGATTTTAAAGACTGACTACGTTGTCCAACTGCATTCACATTACCAGTGAGATATACGGTGTTTTCTGGTATTTTCATTTTTCCTTGATTAGCTGTAATCGTTAAATTCTCAGCAGCTTTCAAGACCCGAATGGGAGAATTGGTAGTGATATTTTCCTTCTGAATATTCCAGGTTATAGAGTTACTAGTAATTTGCATGAGCGGATCTATTAACTCTAGTTTAGCCCGTGGTTGGAGAATGGCAATTTGAGTTTTTAAGTTAATTTCGGCAGCATTAGCTTGACTGCGACCAGAGATTTTGTTATCTTTATATCGTTCTAATTGGATAGGGCGATCGCTAAATAGTTTATCATCTTTAATCTGCCATATTAAATGCTCAGTTCGCATTTGTAATTGTGGATCTGTAGATTTTGCTACTACTCCTTTTGAAAATTCTACCCGCTGTTCACGAGTTTTTACCTTAGCTTCTTGGGCTGTTGCTTGTAATTGTTTATGGCTACCATTTAATTGATTACGGACAATTAATAAATCTTCTTGAGGTCGCCATTCTAACTCATTACCCTGAAAAACAATACCATTGCGGGGGTCAGTAGCCACAATTTTACCCTCAAGAAAAAGTTGCTTACCATCTTGCTTAATGTCAGCTTTTTCTGCTTTAATTTGGTAGACAACTTTTCCATCTTGGTAGAGTTCCCCTTGAGGACTTTGAGCCTGACCCATTTGTTTGTCTGTAGTGTATTTTGCCTCCTTGGCTTTAACTTTCCAAATTGGTCTCCCTACCTCATCAAATTGCTCTAAAGCCACACCAAAAAAAGTTAACTTAGTTTCATCTTCTCTTGGAGATGAAGTGTTAGTTTTTGATTGGTTAGGTATAGACGTATTACTACAAGCAGATAACCATAAACCTAAAAACAATGATAAAGACAGGTAAACCCAATTTGTTCGTACTCTAAACTGTAAAAATGAATAGAAGTGGGGGGAATGATGTCTACTTCCCCGCTGAGGTTTTGATTTTTTTTCTTCCATTCTCCCTGTCTTGTGAATATTGCATTACTCTGGAAATTCTAGATGTCTATCACTACCTCTAGGATCGTCTAAAAAGCCCATACTAGACAATGGCCGATATGGATAACTTTGACGGGGAGTTTTTTGGATATCTTCCTTGATAGCTTCTAAATCAATATAGCGATCGCTAACATTAATTAAACTATCACTAGTCATAGATCGTAAACTCACCACCTCTACCCTCACACCCCGATAGCTGACAGAATTGACAGCATAAGCCAAATCACCGTCACCACTGACTAAAACTGCGGTATCGTAGGAATCAACTAAAGCCATCATATCAACAGCTATTTCCACATCTAGGTTAGCTTTTTTAGAACCATCTGGTAGTTGTACCAAATCCTTAGCAATGACTCTATAACCATTGCGACGCATCCACAACAAAAACCCCTGTTGCTTCTCATTTGTCCGATCTACCCCTGTATAGAAAAAAGCCCGTAATAGCCTTGAACCACCAGTTAAACGGCACAATAACTTAGTATAATCAATTTCGATTCCTAGTTGTAGCGCCGCATAAAATAAGTTTGAGCCGTCAATAAAGATAGCCACCCGGCCCCGATTTTCCAAAACTTGTTCTGGCGTAAATATCGAGTCGTTTTCCAAATTATTCAACATTGTTGTCATACCTTGTGTTGTTATCCCTGTTATGATAGAAATTTCTAACCACATAATTTGTTAGAATGGTTTATGATAAGTCTCCAAGGCTGATGGATCACAAGTCATAAAATCAACAGCGAAAAAGCTCTGATTATTGACCCATTTTCCTGACTATCATTGCTGACAGTACAGCCCCGAATCGTTTTGTGAAGGAATTAGCAGTTCCCAAAATTAATGTTTTATTTTGATGTTTCTATCCGCTTGAAAACTGGTTTGGGTGTCCCCAATTGTTGTTTTTCGGATAATATTCCCCAGGTTGAGTGGGTACAAAAAGGAGCTAAAATTGCACTTTCTTTTTGATCATTAAAATTAATTCCCCAGCCTAATTGCTGATAAATATCACTGCTGATATTAGGAATAATTGGAGATAGAAGATACGCTGCTAGTCTCACAGATTCCAGAACCGCATATAGCACCATTTCCACATCTTCCTGTTTACCTTGTTTATATAACGACCAAGGGGCTTGATCATCAATAAACTTATTACTGGTTTGTACCAGAGATAAAACATAGTGACAGGCTTCATTAAAAGCTAACGCTGTATATGCTTGTTTCACCTTTTCTCCTAACTGTAACCCGATGGTTTTTAAAGGATTTTCAGCCGGAATAGTTGCTTGGGTTATGGACGGTACTTGACCAGAGCAGTATTTCTTCACCATATTTAAAGTGCGATTTAACAAATTACCTAAATCATTCGCCAAATCTGCATTCAAAACATTAATGAACCTTATTTCATTAAAATCGCCATCCTTCCCAAATTCGATTTCCTTAAGGAAGTAATAACGAATGGCATCACTACCATAATTTTCCACTAAAGTGATAGGATCAAGGGTATTACCCAAAGTTTTACCCATTTTTTGACCGTCTTTAGTTAAAAAACCATGTCCAAACACCCTATCTGGTAAAGGTAAACCCGCTGACATCAGCATTGCTGGCCAGTAAACAGCATGAAAGCGTAAAATATCTTTACCAATCAAGTGGAGATTAATTGGCCACCATGTTTGTAAAGCATTAGCTAAGGTTGGTTCGGTCTCTGGTGCTAACAATGCTGTTACATAACCCAGCAAAGCATCAAACCACACATACAATGTATGTTTAGAGTCCACAGGTACAGGAAAACCCCAGTCAAGATTTATCCGCGAAATCGAAAAATCCTGTAAACCTTGAGCGACAAAATTGAAAACCTCATTCCGTCTGCTTACAGGTTGGATAAAATCAGGGTGAGATTGGTAAAATTCCTCTAACTGAGTTTGATATTTAGATAAACGGAAGAAATAGTTCTGCTCATCCCGCCACTCCACTTGTTTGCTAGTATGAATGGGACAGTGTTGATTTTCTAGTAAATCCCGTTCTTCCTTAAATTCTTCACAGGAAACGCAGTACCAACCTTTTTGTTCTCCTTGGTAGATGTCACCATTTTCCCAAACTCGCTGAAAAAACTCTTTAACTATCGCTTCGTGACGGGGTGCTGTAGTCCGACTAAAGCGATCATATTGAATATCGAGTAAATCCCACAATCTTATAAAACTGGGAACAATTTGATCACAAAAATCTTGCGGTGCTTTTCCTAAACTGGCTGCTGAACGCTGGATTTTTTGTCCGTGTTCATCAGTACCTGTAATTAGTAAAACTTGATTTCCCTGTAAGCGTTGAAACCGGGCTATGACATCTGCCGCTATGGTTGTATAAGCACTGCCAATATGGGGGACATCATTGACATAATATAGCGGCGTTGTCAGTGCAAAAGTTTTTTCTGTTTTATTCATTAAATTCATGGACAATAAAAGCAAATTATTAATTCAGTTTTATCTCTTAATCATCTAGATTATCTAGATAAAACTATGCAATTATATAACATGGCTACGGTTTTTTATTAAGTTACTCCTTAATCGTAACAAATTTATGGAATTGAGAATTTTTTCATCACTTCTATAAAGCTCCTAAATGATTTCTTGTCAAATCTGGTAAAGCATTTACTAATAATCATGGTAAAACCTGTTTATTTCCTTGGTAGTCACAGAGAATACACTAATCCAAATTCCAGCAATATAGATGATGATCTGCATACAATTGAGCATATAAAATTCTCCAATTCATGACAAGAATATTAGTTTTAATATTCAGGATTTTCTGTAATGATTTGGTTGGAAATTCATGATTTAGCACATCACAAAAAATAAATTATTTTGTCTTCTGGAATCAGCAAGATATCTGTAGTTAATTATTAGCTGGTATTTTGTCCCCGGCTAAAAAATTTTTTCAGATATTTTTTGGAATTCCCTACACAAAATTTAGGGGTGACTCCTAAATTCCTGCTGAATACTTATGACATTATTGCCGCTAGGGGGGATTTAACGCTTTCACATATTTATATATGATGAATACAAATTGCCATAAATTCTGTAATCATGGTTTCAGAGTGGGTTGTTTTTTGTCTGGAAAGGTTGATTTTACCCAGAGACAAAGAGAAAATATTTCATCATCCCCATCTGCATCTCAGCAGCGGTAAAGTTAAAGATAGAATAGATTAAAAAAAGCCGCAAAATGCCAGCCGTTGACCTGAAACCTTGTTTTTTGACTCCAAAACCAGTACAGTTAGATACTCCTTTGTTTATCTATTTACCAGGAATGGATGGCACTGGTCAATTGTTACAAGCCCAAATCCCTCAATTATCAATAGGTTTAGATATTCGTTGCTTGGCCATATCCAAAAACTATCTTGCTACTTGGGATGTTTTAGCCAGAAATGTTTTAGATTTGATTCATGGTGAACTGGAAAAAAGCCGTCAACGGCCAATATACCTCTGTGGTGAATCCTTTGGTGGTTGTTTAGCCATGAAAGTAGCAACCCTGTCACCACATTTATTTAAACGCATTATTTTAATTAATCCTGCTTCTTCTTTTTTGCACCAGCCCTGGTTTAGTTGGATATCCCAGTTTACCCAGTTTGTCCCATCATTATTATTTAATGTTGGTTCATTAGCTTTGTTACCATTCCTGGCTTCATTGGAGCGCGTTTCTGAAAGCCAGCGCCAAATACTTCTAGCGGCCATGTCTTCAATTCCACCAGAAACCATAAACTGGCGCTTGTCCTTATTGCGAGATTTTCAAATTGACAAAAAAGATCTGCAAAAGCTCACACAACCAGTTTTACTTATTGGTAGTGGCAATGATCGTTTATTACCTTCCGTTACGGAAATCGCCAGATTGGCTAGTATTTTACCAAATAGCAAAACATTTATTCTGCCAAATAGCGGTCATGCTTGTTTGTTAGAGGAAGATGTGAATTTGTATCAAATTCTCAAAGATCATGATTTTTTAGAAGTTAATATAAATATGCTAAAAAATGTCACAAGGAGTAAAGCATAATGAATGATCAGCATCTTTAACATTCTTAGATTTGATTGCTGGCTGATAAATATCAACTATAAATTATAGCCAGCAAAAGGATTGGTTTGTCAGCCAGTGAAATCAATAGTGCCACCGCTGTTAAAATGTTTATCACAGTCATTCTCGAAGCTAGTGGCAAATAACATTCAACTAACATTCAACTCTTCACGCACTTTTCTGGAAAATGCCTTTACCTGTCAGCGATGAATACTCAGTATCTCTAGACTTTTGTAGAGACTGTTTGACGAGGGTAGCTAGTTCTTCTAACTGGTTAATTGCTTCTGCACCTTCTAATTTCATTAATTCACGATCATCACGCATTTCTGTCCAAGTAATTCCATAATCTGAGACTAAAAAGCGAATTAAATGATTATCTCCTAAACTGACCATAAAAGATGCGCTGTTCATCTGATCGCCACAAGTATAGCAGGAAGCAGGATAACCGTGGCGTTCTAGTACAACCGCCAAGGCTTTCAAGTTCATTACCAAATCTTGTACAAATTGTCTATGTTCGTTTGCCAGTCTTAAAAACACTTTTGCCCTCCAGACACCACAGTCATTTGAGTTTTTTTATATTTTCTTTAGATTCTCTCATTAATTGGCATTGTCAACTACTTATTACAATTTTCGGTTGTTTATGAGTTCGTTCATGAGTTATCTCCTTGACGTTAGTGGATAATGATGATATAATAAGTATCAAAATATTCAATTTTAATTTTCCTGGTACTTATATTCATATTCCCACCGGATCTACACACATCTACACATAGTTACTAAAATTCACATTTTCGCCTCCTTTATCCGTTTGAATTGTACTTGATCAAATTAAGACGCTTTCAGTTTAACTTAAATCTACTGATAGTCAAGTTCGTTAAAGTTATATATTTTCTGTATTACAGACCATGTACAGCCGAATTAAGTTAATTCACTAGTTCTAACGCCTATTTTCGTTATTTGTATTTTGATGTCCATTGCCAATAAATACCAAATATTATAGCACAGACTAGATTAATGTAACTGTTGAATATACATACTCGATATCTTATTTAAAGAACACTACTTAACAGAAATTACTAAATAAGCTGTTGAGGGTTTAAAGTGTATTCTTGTCAGACTTGCATTTGTGAGACAATCTTATTATTGAATTGAAAATAATTGTTAAATCTATGAGCAATCAAGTTTCTATCCCAGTTATTGTCAATGGTGCGGCTGGTAAAATGGGACGTGAGGTTATTAAAGCAGTAGCCCAAGCATCTGATTTGACCTTACTAGGTGCAATTGACACTAATCCCCAACATCAAGGTAAAGACGCTGGAGAACTAGCGGGTTTAAGTGAACCTTTAGAAGTGCCAATTACCAATCAATTAGAACCTATGTTAGCCTATGTGGCCGGGGAAAGACAAATGCAGCCCGGCGTACTAGTTGATTTTACTCATCCTGATGTAGTATATAACAATATTCGCAGTGCGATCGCCTATGGCATTCGTCCAGTTGTGGGAACTACAGGTTTAAGTCCCGCACAAATTCAAGAATTAAGTGATTTTGCTGAAAAAGCCAGTACCGGTTGTTTGATTATTCCCAACTTTTCCATTGGTATGGTATTACTACAAGAAGCGGCTGTTAGAGCTTCTCAGTATTTTGATCATGTAGAAATTATTGAACTCCATCATAACCAAAAAGCTGATGCTCCCAGCGGTACAGCCATTCAAACTGCTCAACTTTTGGCAGAAATGGGTAAAACTTTCAATAGTGCTATTGTGGAAGAAACAGAAAAAATAGCAGGAGCTAGAGGCAGTTTAGCAGATGAAGGTATTAGAATTCATAGTGTGCGCTTACCAGGACTAATTGCCCACCAAGAGGTGATTTTTGGCGCAGCAGGGCAGATTTATACCTTACGTCATGATACCAGCGATCGCGCCTGTTATATGCCAGGGGTTCTATTAGCCATACGCAAAGTTAACCAGCTAAAATCGTTAGTATATGGACTAGAAAAAATACTGTAAAACACTCAGGAATCATCTGTGATAAATTTTCGATTGACGATTTTTCCAGTCCAAAATCTAAAATTCAAAATCCCAAATCTAAAATATGATCGTTCCCCTAACTCGGCAAAAATTTGAACAAATTATTCCCCTCATTGCCTCTGGACTACAGTATAAATACTATTGGGGAAAGTTCAGTAATTTTTTGCAACGGCTATTAATTTCTGTAGTTACAGTAGCCGTATTATTACTGATACAATTTTTGTTTAAATTAGAATTTGGGCTAATCTTCTTTTTTGGAGTATTTGGCGGCTTTTTTTGGCTTTGGTATCCCATATTCCAAGCAAGTATCCGCAATGGAAAATGCCGCCGTTACAAATACAGTGGATTTTTCCGGGGACAAGTGCTAGATTGGTGGATTACAGATCGGTTAATGGGCAAACAGGAAACGGTCAACAGTAAAGGCGAGTTAGTAATTATTGAAAACCGCGAAAAGCGGATTAACCTAGAAATAGGTGATGACACAGGATTTAGTGTGGAATTTGAAGCCCCACTACGTCCAGCCCACAAAGCCATTGCTCGTGGTCAAATAGCCGAAATGGTGGTCATGTCCAATCGTGCTGATTTAAGCACAATTGAAGAATTTAGTGATATATACATTCCCAGTCGTGACCTATGGGTAAGTGATTATCCATATCTTTGTCGAGACTTCTTTAATGAAGTTAGTATGCGTTTACGTGCAGACCAGCAAAGAAGACCTCGCCGTCGTTCAGGAAGACAAGGGGGGTAGAAAATAGGTAATTGGTAATAGGTAATTAGTCCTTACTGAATAAAGCAAAAACGCTTTATTACAGGGATTTTGCTGGTAAATGAACCACAGTTTTTGTTTCGCGCAGAGGCGCAAAGTAGGAAAGGCGCAAAGGAAGAAGGTAATCAAATCAGGGTTTCGCGGATTTTTAGAACAAAAAAGTGTAAGAATTAATACTCAAAATTAGATTGATCCCACCTTCCGCACCCTAAACTGTCACACAACGAAAAATGGTCCTTTGGGGATTTGAGATTGGCGATTCCTAGGTCGCGCTTCGCTATAGCCACCTAAGATTTAGACCATTTTGTATCGAAATTATCATCAAAGGTATTCAAAAAACCGAAATTACCGATTGTGACACTGAGGGGTGCGGAATGTGGAATGTAGTATAAGTTACGCAACAAACGATTTCATACTCCGCTAGTCAAAAAATATGATCACTAATTTCACGGCGGAGTATAAACTAGCATAGCTATTAGATCATCTTTTTTATGAAATTCTCTTATGCTTATACTTTATACTAAACAACACTCAAGTTGACTCTGACAATAATATCGTTGTAATCTTTATCTCCCCCACCTGCTAAATCTTCAAAACCAAAGACGTTATTTCCTAACAGACGAATATGATCTACCTTATCAG
>OMJF01000172.1 GCA_900299285.1 Anabaena sp. 54
GATTTTGTTGGGTTGCGCTGTTGCTTAACCCAACCTACGGTTATAATTTATAGGATTTTGTTGGGTTGCGCTGTTGCTTAACCCAACCTACGGTTTGACACGGTTCTACGGTTCCGGTTCAATTCCTAATTCCCGCAATTTAGCAGCTAATTTTTCTGCTCTTTGATATTCTCTTTCTGCTCTTTGTCTTTCCTCCTCTGCTCTTTGGCGTTCTTGTGCTGCTTGTTCTGAACTCCACAGTAGTAAATTACCTGATTTATCCCACCAACGTAGCCAGTTCATGGTTTGTCCCAACCTTTCCCCAGACCAGATTCCCAGGTATAATTCCAATTGTGGAATCCACAGCCGCCCTTGATTATCTACTGTGTGTAAAATATATCTTCCATCTTGCAAATAACGGACTTCTAGACTACTATCATAGGGATCATAAGTCACATAAGTGGGTATTTGGAGAATCTGCTCGTAAAAATGCAGTTTACCATAGGGAGGTGTTGATCTAATGGATAGTTCTCCTCCCTCTGCTTCTGAGAGAAATTCCATCACAATCGTGACTCCAGCACCATCTGTATTAGGGGTATAACTACGACGAATTACACCTTCTGGTACGGAATGTACTTGAGGAACATAAAACCAGTCTGGAGCTTTGACGACAATTTTTTTATTAACTGTTGCTACTAGCCCCAAATTCGAGCCAATTAGCATTTCTGGCTGGATATATCCTGAAGCTCCCAAAGCATCGGTTAAAGCCGCTGCAAGGGCTGGTTGTTGAATATTTTCCACAGGATCGTCGGGTAATATAAAATTAGCTGGTAAGGGTTCCCAGGTGATGGTTGTTTTAGCTTTGATAGACGGGGCTTCGAGTACCATTGTATTAACCTTCAACCCGAAATGAGCCGAAATGAGAAATGTTTGTGCAAATTAATTAAAGTATATCAAAGTTGAGGGATTACCATTAATTTTAATTACTGTTACCATCCTACAATTTTTTTTCACCAATTTTTCACCAATTACTAATACTATTTTCGTCCCAAATCTGTAATTTCAATTCTTGCAGATAATTTAACCCGTTTTGAATTTGTGCTTCTGTTCCTTGTAAGTCTAAATCAAACCAACCGTCACCTACAGCATTTTGTCCCAGAATTGCAGCTTTGATATTTACAGTCAAACCGTATTCGGAAACTAGGCGAGAAATTACAGGTTCTTGACAATGATCTTGAGAAATTCTGACGCAAATTCTCTTATTTATCAAGGGATTTTCACTATTCATAGTAACTCCTAATTTGTTATTTATTTGTTATTACCCATTACCTATTACCCATTACCCATTACCCATTACTAATTATTCAACTTCTTTAATACGGGTTTTTCTTTCTAGAATTTCCTTGAGTATCAAAGTAACAACCGCCAAAAGTGCCAAAATTACAGCAGCAGAAAAAGCCGCTTCGGTTTCATATTGTTTGTAAGCATCTTCGACAAATAATGGTAAACTCTGGGTTGTATTAGCAATGTTACCAGAGACCACAGAAACAGCGCCAAATTCGCCCATTGCTCTAGCATTTGTTAAGATTAAACCGTAGAGTAAACCCCACCTAATACTGGGTAAAGTGACTCGCCAAAAAATTTGCCAATCATTTGCACCTAATGTTCTGGCTGCTTCTTCTTGGTCTTTGCCAAATTCCTCTAAAATAGGAATTACTTCTCTAGCAACAAAAGGCATACTGACAAAAGCTGTAGCCATGACCATACCCGGAAAAGCAAAGATGATTTTAATATCTAATGCTTCTAACCAAGGTCCAAACCAGCCCTGTTTCCCATACAATAAAACTATCATTAAACCAGCGACAACTGGGGAAATAGAAAAGGGTAAGTCAATGATACTAAGAACTATAGCACGTCCTGAAAATTTATGTCGAGCGATCGCCCAAGCCGCACATAAACCGAAAATTGCATTTAGAGGAATAGCAATTACAGCTAATAATAAAGTTAACCAAGCTGCGTGGAGAAATTCCGGTTTTGTCAGGTTAGATAAAAATGGTTCAGATCCCTTTTTGAAGGCTTCAAAAAAAACATTAATAGCCGGAATATATTGAACCAGAAATAAGTAGGAAATTGCCACTGCAATTAAAATTGTGGGTACCCAACTTTGTTTTTTTAGATTTTTAACTTTATCTATTGTCATATCTTCTTGCCCAAGCTTGTAAGAAATTAATTGCTAATAACAAAACCAAAGAAATTGCCAATAAAACCACTCCAATTACAGTTGCACCTGCATAGTCATATTGTTCCAAACGTTGAAAAATTAACACCGGTGCAATCAAATCTTTATAGGGTGTATTGGAAGAAATAATTACTGTTGAACCGTATTCTCCCACGGCACGGGAAAAGCCCAAAGCCACACCAGTTAAAATTGTCGGTAATAAAGGAGGTAAAATTACTTTCCAGAAAGTTTGCCATTGAGAAGCGCCTAAACTCCAAGCAGCTTCTTCAATTTCTATTTCCATTTCCTGAAGCACAGGTTGTACAGTTCGCACCACAAAGGGTAAAGATATAAATACCATAGCTACTCCTACACCAAAACGGGTGAAAGATACTTTAATACCCATTGGTGCTAACAATGAACCCAACCAGCCATTATCACTATAAACGGTTGCCAGTGTTAAACCTGCTACTGATGTAGGCAAAGCAAAAGGTAAATCTACTGTGGCATCAATAATCCGTTTTAAAGGAAAATCGTACCGTACCAATACCCAAGCAATTAAAGTTCCAAAAACACCATTAAGTAAAGCAGCCAATAAAGATGTAAGAAAAGTTACGTTATACGTTGCCAATGCTAAGTCACTAGTGGCAATTTCCCAAAACTTCGCCGGTGACTCTGTACTGGCCTTGAGAAACATGGCCACAATGGGAATAAATAACATAATAGTTAAATATCCCAAAGTAATTCGCCAAGTCCAAGGAAGATGAATTAAATTATTTAAAAACACCTTCCTTGGAGGTTTAATGTTAGTTGTCATTGGTCAGTTCTTAGTTGTTAGTTGTTAGTTGTTAGTTGTTAGTGGTCAGTTGTTAGTTGTTAGTGGTCATTTGTTATTTACCAATTACTTCTTAGCTTGAATTTTATCAAAAATTGCTCCTTGAGCAAAGAATTTTTTCTGAACAGTATCCCAACCACCTAATTCTTCAACCTTAGTTAAAGTCTTAATTACAGGATATTTGTCCACAAATTCCTTAGTTTTAGCCACTGTTTCATTTACAGGACGAAATCCCACTTTCGCAAATTCTTCTTGTGCTTCAGCAGTAAACAAATATTTAACAAAAGCTTCCGCTACTTCACGATTACCATGTTTATCAACATTTTTATCAACAATAGTAACAGGATTATCAATGGAAATATTTACATCAGGAAGAATATAATTAGTTTTTTCACCTTTGTCTTTGGCTAAAACAATTTCATTCTCATAATTGATTAAAGCATCACCTTGACCTTGTTTAAAAAATGCGTCTGTAGCTTCACGAGCATCTTTTGTTAAGACGGGGACATTTTTATAAACTTTAGTCACAAATTCCGTTGCTTTTGCTTCGTCTCCACCTGTTTTAATTACTGAATTCCAAAGTGCTAAAAAATTCCACCGCGCTACCCCAGAAGTTTTAGGATCTGCGGTAATTAATTTAACATCATCTCTGGCTAAATCAGCCCAGTTCTTGATAGCTTTGGGATTACCTTCACGAGTTACTAAAGCTGCAACAGATTTAGTTACAATACTATGATTAGGAAATTTTTTCTCCCACCCAGACTGAATTAATCCCGCTTTTTCAATTTTCTGCGTATCTAAAGCTAGTGCTAGATGAACAATATCCGCTTCTAAACCATCCACTACAGCCCTAGTTTGCGAACCAGACCCACCATAGCTTTGCTTAAAAACTACAGTTTGGTTATGTTCCTGTTGCCATTTTTTCACAAATTTGGGAATAATGGCTGCGTGAGCAGTTTTCGTGACTGCATAAGATACAAGGGTTAGTTCTATATTGCCTTTTTGGAGCGGTGAATTACTGCTTTTTATCCCAGAGCAAGCAGCGAGAAATACACTTAACACAGTTCCTACTAAAACAAGTGATACAAACCCTTTGAGGGAATTTACTCTCAAGGTCTGTTGTCGTCTTTTTAGAAATTTATACCACAAATTCATCTTTTCTCCTTTAATCTCTTTGAATTTTGCTAAAGCGCAAGATTTTAATTACAAGCATTTTACAGGTATTTAGTAATCAATACCAGCTAAAACTGCATATTGACGATAGGAAATAAGGAGATTTTAGCAGTATGTGGGACAAATGACAATATCTTTAATTTTCAGGTATCAAGTTATGATTATCTTAATTCTGATTTATCAAGAATAATTACTTAATAATTTAATACTTTAAATACTTTAATTCAATAAATATTTGATAATATATCCTGCTAAAATATTTACCACATAAGATTTTTAAGCAATTTAATTATTAAAAATTAATTGTAATTTATAATACATACAATACCCAATAGGAAAAAGACTATTTTTAAGTGTAAAAACTATTGATTTTATTTATTGTATCTGATATGCTTTTTTTTTGAGAAATAAATACGATACTCCTGTCGGAATATCGTAGATTATATTAATACCCAGTTAAGGACACCATGACAAATAATTCTGCAATAACAAAGCCATTATTTCCCGTATTTCCCGCTTTATTCTTAGCAACTGGTTTAAGTATCAGTACAATTTTACCTGTATTCGCAAATTCAACCCAGAGAACGCAAATAATTAGTCAAAGTGGTAAAAAAGTTGAAATTACGTTAGTTTCCTACGCAGTCACGAAGGCTGCTTACGGAAAAATTATTCCCGATTTTGTAGCAAAATGGAAAAAAGAAAAAGGTCAAGATGTGATCATTCGTGAAAGCTATGGTGGTTCTGGTTCTCAAACCCGTGCTGTCATTGATGGTTTAGGTGCAGATGTGGTAGCATTAGCATTGGCTGGGGACATTAAAAAAATCGAAAAAGCCGGCTTAATTCAACCAGGTTGGGAGAAGGAAGCTCCAAATAATTCAATTGTTACTCGTTCGGTGGTAGCTTTGGAAACTCGTAACGGTAATCCCAAAAAAATCAATACTTGGAGTGATTTAACCAAACCTGATGTGAAAATTGTCACTGCAAACCCAAAAACATCCGGTGGTGCTAAATGGAACTTCCTAGCTTTATGGGGTGCTGTGGTCAAAAATGGCGGAAATGAAAGCCAAGCTTTGAAATTTGTTACTAATGTTTTTAAAAATGTGGTTGTATTACCCAAAGATGCACGAGAATCTAGTGATGCTTTTTACAAAAAAGGTCAGGGTGATGTATTATTAAACTATGAGAACGAAGTCATTTTGGCTGCACAACAAGGAAAAACAGATACAAGTTACACAATTCCCCCAGTAAATATTTCTATAGATGCACCTGTCGCAATTGTGGATAAAAATGTGGATAAACATGGAAATCGTGAAGTTGCTGAAGCTTTTGTTAAGTTCTTATTTACTCCTCAAGCGCAGAGGGAATTTACTAAGGTTGGTTTTCGTCCAGTTGACCCAACTGTATCCAAAGAAGTACAGAATAAATTCCCTAAGATTGTCAAACTATATACTATAGATAGTTTAGGGGGTTGGAATGGTGTCCAGAAGAAGTTCTTTGAGGATGGTGCTATCTTTGACAAAATTCAAAGTGGACGACGCTAAATATACCAGATTGTAATTTAATTTAATCCCGGAATCAAAAAGAGGGGTTGCTGCGTTTATCCCTCTTCTTGTCCATGTCCTCAAAATCAGCATTCTTGGCAAATATCCAGTTAAATCTAGATATTTTGTAGTGGTAAACCATCCTCAAATACTAGTAATTCTCCCGGTTGAATGGGTGTCCAAACTTCATTATCCGTAAGTGGTGTAGTGACAATCACAGCAACGCGATCGCTTGGTGTAGTCAATTCACTAAAATCTACAGTCATTTCTTCATCAATTAAGTGAGCAGCCGCAAAGGGAGCTTGTCTAATAATGTAACAAAGTTTAGTGGAACAATGGGTAAAAAAGTGATCGCCATCTGAGAGTATATAATTAAAAGATCCAAAAGCTGCTATTTCTTTGGTAATTGTCTGTAATGTGTGGTAAAGTTCCACTAAGGGTGGTTTTCTTTGGGGGAAATGCGATCGCAAAGTATTGAGGATTAAGCAAAACGCTCTTTCACTGTCAGTAGCACCTACGGGTTGAAAAATACCGTTGTTTTCTGGGTAAAAATCTGGTAAATTGCCATTATGAGCAAATACCCAATATCTTCCCCAAAGTTCTCGACGGAAAGGGTGACAGTTTTCTAGAGCTATTTCCCCTTGAGTAGCTTTGCGAATATGGGCGATAACATGAGTAGAATGAATAGGATAATGACGGATAAACTCAGCAATTGGTGAGGCTATAGAAGCTTTAGTATCTACAAAAATCCGACATCCTTTGCCTTCAAAAAAAGCAATTCCCCAACCGTCGCTATGTTCATCTGTTTTTCCCCCCCGTGCAGAAAATCCTTCAAAGGAAAAGCAAATGTCGGTGGGTACGTTGCAGTTCATTCCTAGAAGTTGGCACATTAGCGTTATACTTCTGATTGTAAACTAAAGAGTAACATTAAAAAAAATTAAAATTAATAAGCACCAGTTTGGGGAAATTCATCATTCAAAGCCCATTTACCAATTTCCCGCAGTCTATAATCAACCGGATCATGAAGTGTAAAAGTACGCATATTTCGCCAATAACGATCAAATCCATATTTTTGACTCGTAGCAGATGCCCCCATAACTTCAAAAATGCGGTTGGTAATGTCTAAACCTACTTTGGTTGCTGCAACTTTAGCAGTATTCACAGCTATCATACATTCTCCCCTTTGTGTTGGGGTGAGGTTGTGTTCTTCTTCCCAAGCTGCTTGTAGTAATTCTATGGCTTGGTTAACTAAGGCCTTTACTCCTTGTAAGTCTACCCACATAGTACCATAGTGGTGAAGAATAAAAGGATCTTTGGTAACACATTCCACCTCTGATGTCAACCAAGGTTTTTTACGGTTTTGAGTATAATTTTTAGCTGACGCAAAAGCACCCTCAGCAATACCTAAATAAATATTAGCTAGATTCAGTTGAGTTATACAAGAACGAATAGTAGTAAAAACAGAATTTTGGTTGTATCTAGCACCGATAATTTCCTGTGGATAAACAATTACATTATCAAAATTGATACTACCACTATCCGTTTGCCGCTGTCCCATACTGTCCCAATCAGTATTAATTTTTACTCCTTGTCTCCCACTGGGAATGACTAAAATAATTAATTCACCTGTTGTTTGATCAATAGCTGAAAGTGGTAAAATATCAGAATCTACAGAACCGGAACAAAAGCTTTTACTACCATTAAGTAAAAAATGATTTTCCTGGGCTGTAATAACTGCTCTTTTGTCTCTAGGGTTAAGAGCATTACACCAAAACCAATTATGATTAACAGTTTCGCTATAGTAATATTGTTTCTGCTCAATTGTACCAAAGATATGGGGAATAACTACCCCAATTTGATGATATGAGAAAACATGAGCTAAGGAGCTATCAACTTTAGCAAATTCCCGAATTATTTTGAATGTAGTTATCCAGTTTGCGCCAATTCCTCCATATTGTTTAGGGATAATCAGCTTGAGTAGGTTACTTTGTCGCAAACTATCCCGTTCTTGTTTTGGTGTACCTCCTTGAGCATCTCTTTCTATGGCAGTTTGGGCAAATTCCGCTGCTAAAGACTGAGCTAAAATAATGTAATCTTTGGCTTCTAATTCTAAATCATTTCCCATTAATCTCAAAACCTACCTATGAAAAATCTCTATTCAATTTCTAACTGTTTTTTAGCCTGTTTTAATTGTTTCCACAAACTATGAATTTGTTTGTAAGCCTCCTGTGGAGATATTTTACCACCTGTTTGTAAATTACAAATATAATTTACCCGTTGAGCAAATTCTTGGAGATTAGCATTAAAAACTAAATATTCCGGTTTAAACTGACCGTAATAGGAACTGCGAGGGTAAAGAAAATCACATATTTCAGATAATAAATCAGATTCTTGTCTCATGGTAATTTCTTAATTTGTGGTAAATATTCGATTATCAGTAGTCGTGATTAGATCGAGATACAAACTTGACATTTTACGGGCCTTGGGTTTTAAAAACCGATAATCCGATAGAGATAGAGTAGTTTTAAAATTTATTTTACGAGCATTACATATTTTTCTGAATTAGGCAAGACATTTTTAGAGAATTTTTATCAATTTCTGGGAAAATTGAGAAACTTGTTAGAGTTGGTTAGGGCAGGAAAAGAAAAATAACAAATAATAGCAAATAATAGAATTATGGACAAACGTTATTTTTTGCAAATGGGCGCCGTATTAGTCGGTACTGCCTTTTTTTCCCGGTATATCAATTGGAGTTCAGAAACAATGGCACTTTCTAATACAGAGTTTGCAGTTACTAAGACTGAGGAAGAGTGGAAGAGTATCCTGACACCAGAACAGTTTCGGGTGTTGCGGAAACATGGTACAGAACCATCTCATACCAGTCCCCTAGATAAGCAATATGAACCTGGTACTTATGTCTGCGCTGGTTGTGGACAGGCTTTGTTTACTTCAGAGACTAAATTTAATAGTGGTACTGGTTGGCCGAGCTTTTTTAAGCCAATTGAGGGAGCAATTGCTACGACTACAGACAGGTCATTTCTTATGACCAGAACTGAGGTGCATTGCAGTAATTGTGGTGGACATTTAGGCCATGTATTCAATGATGGTCCTAAACCAACCGGCTTGCGCTACTGTATGAATGGTGTATCATTACAGTTTACACCTGCTTAGGTTAGAAATTTTCGCAAGGGGTAATTTCATATATAAAACCCCTTGTGTGATTCTATCAAAAGCAAGAAATTATAATATAGCAGGTAGTATTTAGATGAAATTCTTGAACCGAAATCAGTAAGGATTAAATAATGCAAGTTCTCAAAAGATCAATCAAGCCAGAAAGCTATATATCATTTCTCTACACCTACCAAACTACTTGGGGAACTGCTGGTGATATTTGTTTAGTTCGTGAAACCGTAGCTAAATCCAGCGGGGCGAAATTTGTAGGCCGGAGAATCCAATTAGCTATTCCCAAGGGAATGGAACGTGATTATGTAGTGAATATCCCGGTCATAAAAATTGCAGGTCATGTGGGTGAGGGACATCCTAAAGACCCGCATTCGGAATGGGAGGCTTATGATGGTATAGATCCAGAATTAGCAACTACTGTTTTGAAAATTTGGGGTTTTAAATTGGTTGAATTGTAAGGGGTTTTAGCTTAAACATTGTCATGTTTGAGCTTAACTTACTGGATTTCCGTGTATTATCTGAATTTGACCATGAGAATAAAACCCAATCAAAATATGATTTAAAGTTTCTCCCTTTTAATTTAAAATATCCTCAAAAGGATAAAAATGGATTATTCCCAAGTAGCTACATTTCGCAGCAAATTAGGAATTTCCCCCTGTGATAAAGGAAACTCTAAAATTGTTTCTCGATAACCCAAATATCCTGATTCAGTAAAAGATAAAAGCATTCGTTCTAGTGCTAACCAAACTTCTGATTCGTATTCCCAATCATGATAACGTTTAGCGCGGCCAGCAATGGAACGTAAAGCCCAAAAGTAGGAATTTCTAACTACCGAACCGCCTTTTTTGAATTCTGGTACATCTTCATGGTGAATAAATAAAATGTTATTTTCAATTCTGGATCTCATACATAAAATAGAATATAGATAAAGCCACACTGTGGTATTATCATAAACTAAAATGCACCTAATTTACATATTTGGGCGGGCAGGGATACCCACCCCACAAGAGTGTTATTTTTTATCTTGCTGTTTTTTCAGATAATCTTTAGCCCAAGCATAACGTTTTAAATCTTTTTTCAAAAGATATTCTGCTGCTTCATGTCGTTTATCATCATTCTTCTCATTTTTGATTACTCGCTTAATTTCAGAATCTATATCTTCAATATCAGCCCCACGCTGAATTGCTTGTTCAAACCAATAACTACCTTTTTCATATTCATATCTGTCATAACAAATAGCTCCCATTAATGTATAGGGATGATGACTATCTGCTTGATATTTAATTGCTTGAAGAGCGCAAATTTCTGCATCATCTAATTTATAACAATCTCTAAATGCTCCACCCCTAGTGACTGAAATAGCTGATTTGAGATGATTTTCTTTGATTTTACCTAAATCTAAATTAGTAAGTTTTAAAGCCTGTTCAGGTTCATGTGCTTTGCGCCAATAACTACTCGCTGTGGGGATGTGCCATTTGTGTCCGGTGCGTTTAATTTCTTGTTCTAAAAATTCAGCTTCTAGTCTATAATATGTAATAGCAATCTTACCCCCAGGAGACAACATCTCTGTTTCAATAAGCTGAACAACTAACACAGGATCTAGACGTTCTTCTTTCTCTAATTTGACCATGATCGTGTAATATGGTTCGAGAGGAAGTGAAGGATCTATTAATCCATACTTTCTTTTTAGTGCTGAAAAATGCTTCTGTTTAGCAAAAGTGATAATATCTTCACGTCCATTATTTTTTAACCATTCAATTTCTGAATCAGTCAATAATTCATTCTCTTCAATTTTAGATTTTAAATGATTAATGTATTTATCATTAGCTAATTTGATGGTTTCCAGTAATTTACGCTTTTTCAGAAAATTAACATCTTGTCCTCCTAGAGAATTACCTGAATCAATATTTTTTAGAACTTTATAAAGATGAGATTTGGGAGATAGATCTTCATATTCTGTGGCTTGATACTTCAACTTCAAAGCTGTAAATTGTCGTGTTTTTTCCTTTTCTTCAGCAATAGTAATAGTTTCAATAAGTTCCTGTTCTTTTAACCAAGTAAGTTCGGTATCAATTAAATTTTCTTCTGCTTCTAATTTTTGCAGAATTGGATATAATGGAGTTGATAAAGAATTAGTTTTATATTTAGTCGCTTGATATTTTTCTTTTAATCTAATAAACTCATTTCGTCTTGTTGCTTCTTGTTGTTTAACAAATTCTAAGGTTTCTGAAAGTTCCTGTTCTATTAACCATTTATATTCTAACTCAGTTAAACGTTCTGAGATATCTATTTTTTTGAGAATAGAATAAAGTGGACTATCAGAATGAGAATCTTGATATTTATTAGCGTTATACTTAGATTTTAAACTAATAAATTTTTGATTTTCAATAGCAATTGAATTTACTTTTTTAAACCCATTTGAGATTAACCAATTAAATTCTCTTTCATTAAGAAAATTACCTGAATCTACTTTACAAAGTATAAAATATAAAGGACTGACAGTCCAAGAAATATGATCATTATTAACTTGATATTTTGACTTGAGTTTTGTAAATTCAACACCCAAATCTACCCTATCTTTAATTCTTTGCTGCTGTTCAGTTCTAATCAATTCAACCGTTGCTAAAAGGTTTTCTTTTTGCAGCCAAATATATTCTAAATCCAGAATTTCAATTCCTAAATCTGCTTTTCTGAGAATGAAATAAAGTGGACTATTAGGAGAAAAATCTTGATAGTTATTAGCTTGATACTTATCTTTTAAAGCAGTAAAGTGTTTAACGCAATTTTGGTAGTTTTGGTCTGTATTCATGGTAGTCATAAGAAATATTGATGCAGTTAGACTTGATTGAGTATTACTATACTATATCAAGCAATCAAGCAAAAGGGGTATTCCAAATTAACACCCCATCAGAATTTAGGATCTATTACAATACTTTACAATACTTTACATTGTCCATAATGACGTAAGAGATGATCACATAAAACCAAAGCTACCATAGCATCAACCATAGGTACAGCGCGGGGTAAAACACAAGGATCATGTCTACCTTTTCCTGCTAAAACTGTTTCTTCACCTTCTTTTGTGACGGTTTTTTGTTCTTTTCTAATAGTGGCTGTTGGTTTAAAAGCAACTCTGATAATGATATTTTCGCCATTAGAAATTCCTCCTTGAATCCCTCCAGAACGATTAGTTACTGTTCTAATTTCGCCATTTTCATCAATATAAAATTCGTCGTTATGTTCAAAACCTGTTAACAAAGTTCCGTCAAAACCTGAACCGATTTCAAAACCTTTACTAGCAGGAAGTGACATGACTGCTTTTGCTAAATCTGCTTCTAATTTATCAAAAACTGGTTCTCCTAAACCCTTGGGAACATTTCGCACCACACATTCAACCACACCACCAATAGAATTACCATCTCGACCGGTTTGTTCTATTAATGAAATCATGGTATTAGCAATTTCTCTATCTGGACAACGGACAATATTGCTTTCTACATCTTCCAAAGTAACTGTATTCGTATCTATTACGCCTTGTAAATCTTTAATGCGCTTGACATAGGCGATAACTTCTACATTTGCAACTTGATGTAAAATCTTTTTAGCGATCGCACCTGCTGCGACTCTACCTATTGTCTCACGGGCTGACGACCTGCCGCCACCTTGCCAATTTCTCAAGCCATATTTTGCATCATAAGTAGCATCTGCATGGGAAGGACGGTATTTTTGCGCCATTTCATCGTAATCTTGGGAACGGGTATCTTTATTTCTGACTAGGATAGAAATAGGTGTTCCCAGGGTTTTCCCCTCAAACACCCCAGATAATATCTCACAGGTGTCTGCTTCTTTGCGGGGTGTGGTGATTTTACTTTGTCCTGGCCGTCTTCTGTCTAGTTCAAATTGAATTTCTGCGGGGGAAATTTCCAGTCGTGGGGGACAACCATCAATTATAACGCCCACTCCGCCGCCGTGAGATTCGCCAAAAGTCGTAATTCGGAAAAGATGACCAAAAGTGTTACCCATGATATTGAGGAAATACAGACCGGAATATGTATTTTACACGGAGTTGCACCAGAATATCTTTGTTAGTACATCACAATAATTCAATAAATTCATCTACACTTAAACCCGCTTGTCGAATAATTCCACGTCAAGTACCTCTATCTAGTTCTTTATGATCTGGTACTGATATTGTATTTCTCGGTTCTTCACGAACCAAGATAATGTGACTTCCCCTTTGTCTATCTACAAAAAATCCGATTTTTTCTAATGCTTTCACACACTCTAAACCTGAGATAATAGGTAGTTTACTCACACCAGCACTACCTCAACCGTATCGTCTGGAATAGGTTCACCCCTATCTTGCAAAACTTCAATGTAGAGAGATATTGCTTCTTCTATATTAGCTAAAGCTTCCTCACGGGTTTTACCCTGACTAATACAACCGGGTAAACTGGGTACTTCGACAACAAAATACCCATCTTCACCATGAGATAACAGCACTTTCCGTTGAGGTCTTATTGTTACCATAGTTGAAGTAGTTTCTCCATGAAATAACAAACCTAGTTAAAAATATTTTATTCTGGTAAATCATTTATATATTATAACATTATTTGTTAGTTTGCTTGGTGTATTTTACATTAAATTGGGCATTTAAAACACGATGCTGATTATGATAATTACAAACCGTGATGTAAAATGTTTACTTGATAATTATCAATGCTCTGCTATTGTATCACATTTTGCAGTCTGCTGATGTCGCTGAAATTCAACAATGTTACAGCAAATTTCGTTCTTATGAGGTACAAATCATAATCATGAAACTCTTGTGGGGTGGGCATCTTGCCCGCCCAAGCTGCACATTATTACAACAGAAA
>OMJF01000173.1 GCA_900299285.1 Anabaena sp. 54
ACTAATTTTACTAAATATTTGGCAGTACGGGTAAATAATCCTTCCTGTGGTAATGGGGAAGCAATCTTTAATAATCTTTTGTGAATAATACCTGCGTCCGCTGGACGCGATCGCACATCCTCCTGTACCATCTCATCTAGTAAGTCTGCTAAATCTGGTTGAATCTGACAATAATTACGCCATTGCAATTTTCTGGTGAGACTATCTTCCAAATCAGACGGATATTTACCAGTTAGTAGTTGAATTATAGTCCGTCCCAAAGCATAAAAATCTGCTCCAGGACCGACATTACTACCATGAATTTGTTCTTGAGGACTATAACCGGATGAGTATAAGCGTGTAGATGTGTGATGTAATGCCAAAATTGACCCACTAACTTGTTTAGCGCCCCCAAAATCAATTAAGACCAATTTATCATCCTTCAAAGGTTTAGCGGGGGTAGAGGTCCGTAACATTAAATTAGAAGGCTTTATATCTCGGTGAATAATTTGGCGCTTGTGTAACTCCTGTAAAATCTGTACAGCTTGAATAAACCAACATAAAACTAAATCTTCTGGACAACCTTGGGGGGAATTTATTAATACCTCATCTAAAGTGTAGCCATTGATTTTTTCCATTACTAAACATGGTAATTGACGGGGTTGAGGATTGATCAAATTAACTTGAAAATACCCATCATTGTCAACTTTTGGCAAGCTATCGCTACGGAAATTACTTAAAACTTCCGCCTCTTGTATGAACAATTCCAGTGCCTTCGCTGAAGTATCTACAAGCACCTTGAGGACTTTTTCTGTTTGTGTCCTTTCATCCCAAATTGTATAAATTTGAGCAAATCCCCCTGATCCTAGTGGTTGAAGAGGGAAGTAACGTTCTAACAAATGCAATTGTGCGCCACAACTGTTACAAAATTTGTTTCCCCAGGGTTGGGGATAAGGACGTTGACAATGAGGATTTATGCAGTGAACCACACTCTGAGTTATCTGGGTCAAAACCACGAAAGTACAAAGGCTGGATTAATTTTAGCGTTTCTTGAGGGTTATGGATAGGGTAAAATCAAAATCCTGAAAAAAATTACCATAAATAGAGATTATTCAAATTAATTTAGATTAGGAATGATGGGTCTGACCCCCTATTAATTATCCGGTAAAATGTAATTTTAAAAGATCAATAATAAAGGAGGAAAAATTTTCAGAAAAATGCCAAATTGGCAACCATGGTTAAATAAACCAGGCTACATTATATGAGACAAGCAAAAACAAGGAATTGTTAAGAGCTTGAATCAACTAACATCAATCTCTTGTAGAGATTGTCTAAAAAATCAATAGAATTAGTATTTGCTGCATAGGAATACCTGCTTAATATAGACGTTATCGTTAACCTGCAAATTACCCCCCTAATTAACGGGTTTCGTCTATATGAATAAATTCCTAAACGCTTCAGCAGCAAATGGTAGAGTGGGTGAGAAAGGCGCTTGGTAATGCCTCCTCCCACTCTCTTTTTTTTGGGAAATTTTTTCCGGTTTTTAATAAAGCAGCCTCACAGAGAATTATTACCCAACAACCAATTTAAATGCTGTGGTAATAATTTTGCTAAATCATAATTATTGATTATAGTCTTTCTAGCGGCTGCGCGAATAGGAATCATATCTGGGTAATTGTCCAAAGCCAAGTTTACTTTCTCTGCAATTTGTTGGGGAGAAAAGAAATCTACCAACAGTCCATTTTTACCATCTTCAATTACTTCTAAAACTGGTGGAGTATCGGAAGCTATTAATAAACATCCTGTGGACATTGCTTCTAACATTGACCAGGATAAAACAAAAGGACGGGTTAAATAAATATGGGCAGAAGATGCTTGTAAAACTTGGAGATATTCACTATAAGGGAGTCTCCCAGTAAAGTGTAATCTGGATAAATCCAAATCTAAATTTTCTAACATTAATTGTTTATAAGTTTTACCATCTGGTAGAGTTTTACCATAAGCTACCCTATCTTCTCCCACAACTACAACATGACAATTTGGCCGTTGTTGTTGAATTAATGCTACCGCTTCCATAAACTGAGGAAAACCGCGATAAGGTTCCATTCCCCTACCTACATAGGTTACTAATTCTGTAACTTGAGAAAGGTCAAGATTAATGCGAGGTAAAACTAATTTAGCATCTGGTTGAGGTTGAAAAAAATTAGTATCAATTCCATCGTGACAAACATTTATTTTATTGTGATATTCTGGTGGGAATTGTTGACGCTGCCAATTAGTAGGAGAAAGTCCGCGATGACAATTATATAAATCAATTAAAATCGAGGCATTTTTCACACGAATACGACATAAATCATCTGCATTTAATGGTTCACTGGGATCAAAATCAGCATCAGAACCGCGACCATGATAAAACCATTCAAAGAAACATAATAATTCTGCTTGGGGGAAAATTTCTTTCATAAATAATGTCGGACCCCAACCAGAATGACCGTAAATTATATCTGGAATAAAACCCTGTGTTTTTATGTTTTCTGCCATTCGATATACCGCTTGTCCAGTGATAACTGCATTTTCTAAATTACGAACATAATGATGGGTTTGGGTTGCAGCTTGACGGGAAGGTTGATAAATAGCTTTAAATACCCCAGGTATTGTTCCTTCCTGACGATTAGTGCCAAATACAATTTGGTAATTGCTATCTTGGGCTAAAGCTGCCGCTAAATGGCGAAATTGAGCGGGAAAGTTGGGATGTAAGAATAAAATTCGTTTGGGAATTTTCGCAGCATTTTTCATATATGTAAATACTTGTCTTTGAGTCAATGTCATACTTATTTTATAATACATTACTGCCATTTTATTTTGACAGTGATATTAATAACCCAAAGTAATAACCCAACTAGCCGGTAGAGATTCAAATGGAAAGAAAGTCATCAAAAATTGACTCCAGGGATGCAGAGGTGACGGTCAGGAATAATGAAATTATAAGTATGAATAGTAACTGATTAGATAAATGCCTCTTGCAGAGTGAAGGCCAAAATAAATGCCTGAACTTTTAGTAAAAACCCTTGATATGAAAATCAAATATTCTAGTTATTAAACTCTTACTCTGGAGCGTCTTGAGCGCCTTTGCGTGAGAAAAAATCATACCTTCATTCACCAACGCCAATAAATCGTTCATTAACATAAAAACTCCGTGCAAGCTCCTGTTAAATCGTGATCTATCTAACATATTTCTAATCAAACCATGTTCTTGCATATAAATACAAGCTTTACTATGGTTGCCATTAAAGTACATCGCTGCACATAGAGCCGTTGTGATAATTTCTGCATCACTCATGACTCTACGACTATCTTCTTCATGTCCAATCGCTTTCAGTAAGTCATCTGTGATAGCATAGAGGCCAATTATATCTTTTAACATACTCCCCTCCTTTTTTCTGACTGGAGGGGATTTTATTACTTTATTGACCCACTGACTTCACAAATTCCACCCTGGCGTTCACGAAGTGCAAGGTAGCTATCGCTGTTTCTCATAACTAGCAACTTGGGTTATTATTACATGATAATCAGATGTACTGACGGAATAACGAACCACTCCAGGCACAGAGGACACGGAGAAATGAGGGTTTCGGAGATATTTCGCGTAAGTCTTGAGTAAAAAAACCAGATTTTGTTTCGCACCAAAACGCAAAGGAGGAAAGACACGAAGGAGTAGATTAATTCAGAATTGTGATATATTGGTCTTGAGTTCAAGAAGCGTAGCTCCTTGAGAAGTAGTGAAAGTCCTGATCTGAGACTGCACAAGAGTTAGAATTAACTGGCTATGGCTTCGATTTGACAGAAAATCCTATAAATCAGAACTGAAAAAGGTCAAAGTAGTTTAGAACCTTATCTAAGGATAGAAAACATTAGAGTGAGGTTTGTAGTTAGCTCAGTCAAGCAAACCTTAGCAACCTAGAAATATTTGATTATATTTTAGTAACTATTGAAAATCAGGAGCAGGTCATGAACAGTTGTATTTTGATGGCGGAAATTTATGATAATCCTCAACTGCGTCACACACCAGATGGGTTAGAAGTGACAGAAATGATCGTTCATGTGCCAGGAACAAAACCAGATGATCCAACTCATCCTTTAAAAGTCGTAGGTTGGGGAAATTTGGCAAAAGAGATTCACCAAAGTTATCATCAAGGCGATCGCGTGATTATAGAAGGGCGCTTAGGGATGAATACAATTGATCGCCCCGAAGGATTTAAGGAAAAACGCGCAGAATTGACAGTGCAAAAGATTCACGCCATCGGACAAGGTACTTATACCAGTTCACCAGCAGCAGTAACTCCCGTAGCCCAACCAACCTCCAACCCGACGAATTATGAATCAAACTATCCTACATCAGCCCCTGCTCAAAAAAATGAACCGCAGGTAACAGCCCCTCAAAGGACATACCAACCCGCACCAGTTCAGTCTCCTTCCCCTGTGGGAGTCACACCAGAAGCCGATCCTGATGATATACCATTTTAGTGGGAAGGCTTTACTGCCTTTAAACTGCATTTAATTTGTATAATTCTAGCGGGCAAAATGCCCGCACCACAACATCTAGCCAGATGAAGATAATCAGATTTTAGATGGGTAACAGCTTACTCAACCCCCACTGACTTCACCCCATTCCCGAATCGCTGGAAATACGGATGAATAATCATCTTCTGGATAAGACATTTTCATAGTTGCGTGTAAGATTTGCCTTACACCCTCAATACTGCTGAGATTTAAACCCAAGGATTTAGCTTCAGAGATAAATAAATCTATTTCTTTGATCAGTTGTTTTGTCGGTAAGTTAGCATTATTATAATTACCATCTAACATCCGGCGCAAATTTTGATCAAAGGTGGGAGCATAAAGTTTACTTTCGCGCAGAATTTGCATAAACAAATCAACATCAATACCTTGCAACTGGATAAAAGCCAGACTGAGAGCAAAGCTAGTTGTCAGTGAAGCAATGAGTTGATTGAGTGCTAGGGTGAGGGTAGAAGCAGTACCCACAGGTCCTATGTGTACCGGATTAGGATTGTCTCCAAAATGTTGGAGGAGTGGGAAATGACGTTGATACTGTTCCTCCGCTCCACCTACCATGACAATTAATTTGCCAGTTTTAGCTTCGGGAATACTGCCGAGGACAGGTGCTTCTATATATTCGCCTCCAGCCGCAACTACTGCATCTCTGATTTCTTGGCTTTCTACGGGGGTAATTGTCCCCATTTGAATGATGCTGCGTCCTGATAAAGTATGCCAAGAGGTATCTGTCAGCAAGACATGATAAATAGCTGCGGCGTTAGAAAGCATTAGGACTATACAGTCAGCAGCGCGGATGGCTTCCCGTGGTTTTTTCACAATTTCCGCTCCTGCTGCCCGTAGCGGTTCTAATTTTTCTGGGGTGCGATTATAGGCAATTAGCTCCATATTGGCTGCTAATAACCTTTGAGCCATCGGTAGTCCCATCAATCCAGTTCCCAGAAATGCCACCTTCATGTTTCACGTTCCTTAGTCAATGGTCAGTTGTCAGTTGTGATCTGAATTTTAGATTTTAGATAAATAAAATCCAAAATCTAAAATCTAAAATCCAAAATCGCCTAGCCTCCAGCGGCAAAAGTCACCATAATGATCACAGAAAGTAAGATGCCGGGGGACAATAGAGTTACTAGTACTAACAGATCATGAGCAGTCATAATTATTTCTCTGGGGTAGATTTTTGACTTGAATGTCATCTCTGTTATGCTAGTGCAAACAAGACTCATACGGGATTGTTAAAGAGATTTTTAACTTTTCTCCTTAATCTCTACTTTGGAATCTCTACTCTGGTACAATTAACCCCTGGAGTGGTTGTGATGCTTCTTGTGCAGTTAGTCCTCGACTTTGAACCAAAACCCCAAAATTGCCTAGTCCCCCTGGATTAATTAATTGGTGTAATCCTTCCCGTCGCTGTAGCAACTGTGATATTGGTTGCGGTTGAAAAGAGAGAGCAGCTAATCTTTCACCTATGCCCAATGCCATTAAAAATAAGCCTTGCTGCGTCCAACCAATTTTTTTGAGTCCACACCTTTCACCCCAGGATGATAAGGCTGTAAAGTCAACATGGGCGGTGATATCTTGTCTGCCAATATTGATATAAGCATGATCATGATGACGATGTTGGTAGTAACATTGGAGAGTTCCCTGATTTCGTCTGGGGTGATAATAACGATGTGCGGGGTAGCCATAATCAATTGTTAACACATAGCCCCGTTGCAAGCAGTCTGCTACTATACCCAACCATTTCAAAGCTGCTAAATTAATTTCACTGCGATAGCCATTTTCATAGGTATTTGGGCTTAAATCAATTCCCACTAATTTAAAATACTCTGCTAATTGTGGTGTTGATGGTTCTGCCATGATTTCAATAAATATAGGTAAAGCAGAATTTTCTTCCTCCGGTTTTTGCTCAACAGTAACGTAAATTTCCCGTAATTCCCCCCCATCTAAAATAAATTGATGGACTGGAAAAGCATCCACTAATTCATTGGAGAAGAAACAGCCAATAATGGAATTGGGGGTGATTTCTTCTAAGTTACACCAATCTACAGAAAAATCTTGTAACCGTTGTTGTTGTTCCTGTTTTAAACTTTGTGATTTTTCTACAATAATATATTTGACCGCTGCAAAAAAGTCTGGGTATTCTTGCTTTGCATAGTTGAGTATATGGCAGGCTAATATGCCTTGTCCTGCTCCCATTTCTACCAAATTAAAAGATAGGGGTTGATCTAAAATCTCCCACATTTGATAAAATTGCTTGGTCAGTAATTCCCCAAAATCAGATCCTAAATTGGCAGATGTGAAAAAGTCACTATCTTGAAATCCAATTTTTACAGCATCACTGGCATAATAGCCATATTCTGGATGATATAACACCATATCCATGTATTCAGCAAAGGTAATTCTTGGCGGGGAGTTAGTAATAATAAGATCAGCTATAGCTTGACATAGTAGCAAATGGGAGTCCATAAAATTTACAGTTGATTGTTAATCATGTCCGGTTTAACACTTATCATATCTGTTGAGGCTGGTAATAGGTAATGGGTGATTGGTAATGGGTAAATGGTAGTATTTTTCTCGATGCTTACTATACCAGTTAGTTTCGCAAAGTGCTGTATCTCGTTGTATCTGATGATCTCGTTCCCATAAAAAGTATGGGAACAAAGAACGAGGATACGGAGTATGATCAGGAGGAACTTCGCGGCTTTCTTCCCTTGCTTCTTAGCGCGAAACATATTTCATATTCTATTCATACTCTCATGATCCAACCCTGAAATTCTTGACAATATACCTAAGTACCAATACCCAAACGTCCAGCCAAAGCGGGAGTTAATGGTAAAAGAGTAGTAATCATTAAAAACAAGGCCAAAAGACATAAAGCCGCTCTAGCATCATCTGGTTCAGTAATTTCATTGAGACTAGGCCGTTCTAAATCCCGTTGTAAAAACAGAATCACAATTGCCCAATACATAGCCAATGGATTACCTAATGATACGATAGCCAGTAAAACTATAGTCGCAAAAGTGGTTCTACCTGCGGTTTTGCGGCCATAAATGGCTTGTACAATTCTCCCCCCGTCCAATTGTCCAGCGGGCATGAGATTTAACGCAGTAATGACTAATCCTAGCCAACCAATAATCACCAAAGGATGAATATTAACCACAGGGGAATGTAAAGCCGAACCGAGGACAACCCGCGCTAAACTACCGACTAAAATAGAACCTTGGAAAAACTGATTTGGTAATTGGAATAAACTTCCGGGGTGGGAAAGCAACAACCCTATCACCAATAATAACAGAGAAGTAATGCCACCGAAAGCAGGACCTGCCAAGGCAATATCAAACAAAGCATTGCGGTTAGGGACAAGGGACTCAAACCTAGTAATTGCGCCAAAAGAGCCAACTTGCACCGCTGGTAAAAAGAACGGCCAACTTAACCGTACTTGGTGACGACGTGCTAACAACCAATGTCCGACTTCATGAGATATGAGAATGACAAATAACCCCAAAGCAATAGGTAAAGCTTCTGCAAAACGTTCGGGGTTACTGAGTAAATCAAAATTCTGTAATATACCTCCCACTTCTAGACTTGTAGCCATAGTTGCTATCAACAAAATCACCGCAAAGGCTTTTTGTCCTAATTGATCCCGTTGGGGGTCAGTGCGGCTAGGGAGAACAATCATTACTGGTTTACCGTCAGTATTCTCGACCAAAAATAGCCGATACTTATCATCTAAGCGTTCTTGCAAACTCTTCGTTAAACGGTTGTGAACAGCTTCTGGTTCTCCGCGCAAATTACCTTTAAAAACTACTCCTTCTTGGTAGGGAATAGTTTCTGTAGCGAAAAATGTATCAATGCCGAAAATACCGCGAATTAAGCTTAAATCAGCTTCAGGTATGGGAGTCGTTTGTGACTGTAATTCTACCACCGCTGGGCTATTTTTATCCGCTGCTGATGAACTTTGAGTAGCGAGGCGCTCTGTAGCTCGTTGCTTGAGAATAGCATCTTGACCTGCTTCGCGTAACTTTCTACCCAGGAAAATATACAATCCAGCGGAAACTATCACCGAGAACAAGATACCGACAATGTTAATATAAATGCCAGCGGCAAATAATCCGAAGAACAGAAGCCAGGGAGTCATTAAAACGACAGATTGTAACCAAGCCAAGATTCCCAGTTTACCAAAGGGTCTGGCACGATAAAAGCCCCAGCCTAAAATGCCGGACGCTATCAGCACAATGGCTGCAATTATAGGAGTTTCCGATGAAGTCAACATCTCTAAACCTTTGCTATTGAGACCTAAGCTAGTACCGCAGTGCGGAATTAAAAATTAAAAATTAAAACTTAAATAAAGCAGATTACACAAGCTTTTGTCAAATTTTTAATGTTTGGTTGACGGCGGCCTTTGTGTACTAGAACAAGTCTGTTTCTTGTTTTTTATACATTTTATTATATTTTACCATTTTTGAGGATAAAATCAATAAATAAGTTTATTTTTTCTGAACAAACCGTCTTGTGGTGACAAGACACACAATATAATTATATAATTAATTGTCACAAAAAATTATAATTTATAATTAATTTCTGTTGATAGTCGGGGCTGTAGCCGTTATTTTGTTGATGTAGCGTCTGGAGGAGCGGACTAAAGTTCTGACTACAATTTAGAGTTTAAAAACTTGACAAAATACAATTTTTATGTTATGAAATTCGGCATAGGAGCAAAGTGTTAAATTAAAGTGTTAAATTAAAGTGTTAAATAAAGTGAAATAAAGTGTTAAATTAAAGTGTTAAAATTCTGATGATGTTTGAGGGGCAATAATTTCTCCAGAACCGAGTTTTAAGATTATATCCTGATCGGTAATCAGTTCTTTGAGTTCTTTAACTTGTAAATTCATTTTTTCACAGGCTTGGCGTAATTCTTGAGCAAATGTATGAATATTATCTCCATAACCACACTGATAAGCAGCGGTTTCTATGCCTTGGTTAGCATTTGCTCTGGCACAATTGACTAATTCTATATCATGTAATGGTTGTGAAGATACCATAAGTTGATTTTTTGTTGATTTTTTATTATTTATCTATTCTTATTTTCGGATAATATTAGTTATTCAATATTTATTTATCTCTCTTTGGTCTGAAGTTTTTAGTTTTGTGGAAGCCTGTAGTTATTTAAAATCACCACTTCAGGTACAGAGAAAACAGAGGTAGAGGAATTGAGATTTATCTTTAATTAAGTTACAAAAAGATACATTAACGATCGCTATTGATGCTCTATCTTAGGGTATATTATTAGATATAAATCGGTGATAATATTGGGATGGGGATATGGTGACACTAAATATTGATAATATTGATAAATTTCGTGATTTACAATTAACATTACGCGATCGCTGGAAAACTAGCGAGTTATTCGATAATAGTGAAGCGGATATTTTAATTATTCCTTCTTTGAGTATAGATCAACGGGAATTACTCAAGGTAGAAGGTTGTGAACATTATGAGGAAAGATTACTTTTCTCATTAATGCGGTTAAGAAATCCCCGGACTAGGTTAATTTATGTGACATCAATGCCACTGCATCCCAGTATTATTGATTATTATTTGCAATTACTTCCTGGTATTCCTTTTTCTCACGCTCGTCATCGTTTATTACTACTTTCGACTTATGATGCTTCTTTAAAACCCCTAAGTCAAAAAATATTAGAACGTCCCCGATTATTGGAAAGAATTCACAAAGCTTTGCGGTTAGATAAAGCTTTTATGGTATGTTATAATTCCACATTTTGGGAATCAGAATTATCTCTAAAATTGGGTGTACCTTTATATGCTGCTGCACCTGATTTACAAATTTGGGGAACTAAAAGCGGGAGTAGACAGATTTTTCAAGAAAGTGGTGTACCTCTTCCAGGTGGTAGTGAACTAGTGAAAAATTGCGAAGATCTAGCTAATGCTGGGGCTGATTTGTGGGAACGTCAACCGACATTACAAAGAATGGTAATTAAGTTAAATGAAGGGTTTTCAGGAGAAGGAAATGCACTTTTAGATCTAAGACCAATAATGAATTTTGCACCAGGGAAAGCTGATCATCATCAAAGAGTAGCAGCAATTAGCGATCGCTTTCTCAATTTACGTTTTCAATCCTCACAAGAAACCTGGGCAAATTTTTCCCAACGTATTCCCGAATTAGGTGCAATAGTGGAAGCTTTTATAGAAGGAGAAATCAAACATTCTCCCAGTGTGCAAGGCAGAATTACACCCACTGGAGAGGTAGAAATTCTATCTACCCATGATCAAATATTAGGAGGACCAGACGGACAAATTTATATAGGTTGTCGCTTTCCTGCGGATGAAAATTATCGCTGTAAATTACAGGAATTAGGTTTAAAAGTTGGCAAAAAATTGGCAGAAAAAGGGGCTTTAGAAAGATTTGCAGTAGATTTTGTTACTGTTGACAAAGGTAATGGTCAATGGGATATTCAAGCCATTGAAATTAACCTGCGTAAAGGGGGAACAACTCACCCATTTATGACCTTAAAATTATTAACTAATGGTCGTTATGATTTAACCAATGGTTTATTTTATAGTCAACAGGGAAGGCCTAAATATTATATTGCTACAGACAACTTACAAAAAGACAGTTATCGAGGATTATTACCGAATGATTTAATGGATATTATCGCCCATTATAGACTACATTTTGATAGTGGCACAGAAACAGGGACAGTATTTCATCTCATGGGTTGTCTTTCTCAATTTGGTAAATTAGGATTAACAAGTATTGGTGATTCTCCTCAAGAAGCGGAAGATATTTATAACAAAGTTATCAAAGTTCTGGATCAAGAAACTAGCGGTGATAATAATCATGCTATATTCGCTAATGACAATTTTGCCATGAATGGGGATGGATATAATTACTAACTGAAATACTAACTGAAATATAAAATTATGACTTGAGAAAATTTGCAAATAGAAGCATCTGATACCAATTTTATGTTAGACTGCACAGAATAATCATCATCTGTATTTATCTACGCTATCTGCGGTCAATTATTCTAGAAATGTAGAAATATTATTCTATGCAGTTTAATTTTTAATTTTCTATCAAGTCAATATCGTGTGTTCAGTTACAGTTATTATAGAGTAAATTGAGCAACAATAGAGATTAATAAAAGAAAGTCAGAATTAATCATATAAAGACTTTCAATATTACTACTTAGCGTTTGCTGAAAAAGTTGTCTGTCAGGGCAGGGAACTCTTAACAGGGAACTCTTAACAGGGAACAGTTTTAACTGTCTGAATATCCTCAATTTTCCAAATCCGACAAAGAAAAATGCAATTCATTTTGAAACACCATTAGCCAAAACATTGCACTTTTTTGTGGTAAAAATCCGCTAAAACCTTTGTTAATAAATGGTTTTAGGTTTATATGGCTAACGCCACACTACGCTATCAGCAAGCCCTACTTATTACCTATTACCTATTACCTATTCCCTGCTATATGAATTATTTCGTAATAAGTAATAGCCCTTTATACAAATAAAATATTATGCTTTATGCTGCTGTTTTATGAAACCTCGAATTATTGTTTGTGGCTTAGGACGTACTGGATATAAAATATTACGATTACTGAGACAACAGGGCGCTATAGTTGTGGGTATTCACCACCAACCTGTTTCTGGAGAAAATGCTGCTAATGTGGTTGTTGGTGAGTTACAAGCAGCTTCTACCCTGCAAGCAGCGGGAATTAAAGAAGCACATACTTTAGTAATTACAACTACCGAGGATGCGCTAAATTTGTCAATTATGATGCAAGCAAGAGTTCTAAACCCGCAAATTCGCATTATTAATCGTTTTTATAATACAAATTTAGGTGAGCGTTTGGATCAAACCTTGTCAAACCATTTAAGTATGAGTGTTGTTGGTTTAGCCGCGCCAGTATTCACCTTTGCAGCTTTGGGAAATAAAGCTATTGGACAAATTAAATTACTCCAGCAAACTTGGCCTATTCAGGAGGAATATATTCACGAAAATCATCCTTGGAAAGGTAAAAAACTGAGTGATTTATGGGAAGATCCTACACGGATGCTAATTTATTATGTACCTGTGCAGGGAAAAATGAATTTAGTTTCTGCGGTTTTATCAGAACAACAATTAAGAGTAGGCGATCGCTTAATTATCGGCACACAACCGCGCATTCGTCAACCGCGTAAATCACTAGTCAGAAAACTACTAAAAATCTTTGCCAATATCAGGGAATTTCAAAAGCACGCCCAATCTGTGACTGGTATGGCCATTGCACTATTAGTAATTATTTTACTATCTACATTTACTTATATTTCCACTAAACATAGTATCTCCTTTATAGATGCCCTATATTTTGCTGTGGGCATGATTACGGGAGCCGGTGGCAATGATAAAGTAGTAGAAAATGCACCTGATAGTATTAAATTATTTACCGTTGTGATTATGCTAATTGGGGCAGGGGTGATTGGGATTTGGTATGCTATGCTAACAGATTTTATTCTGGGTAGTCGTTTAAAGCAATTTTTAGATGCGGCCAGAATTCCTGAACGTAATCATTATATTGTTTGTGGTTTAAGTGGTATTGGTATTAAAATTGTTCAACAACTCCATCTGAGTGGCCATGAGGTAGTAGTAATTGAAACAGATGCTAATAACAGATTTGTGACTACTGCAAGAGACATGAGTATTCCTGTCATCTTGGCTGATGCCAGTTTTCGTGCTACTTTACAAAGGAGTAACATAGATACTGCTACCTCAGTCTTAGCTGTTACTAGTGATGATGCCACGAATTTGGAAATTGCCCTCAAAGCTAAGGCTTTAGCACCAAATATTCCTGTAATTGTCAACTATGCTGATCCTGATTTTGCGAGTATAGCGCAACAGGTATTTGATTTTGAAGCCGTACTCAGTCCCGCTGAATTAGCCGCCCCTGCTTTTGCTGCTGCGGCTATTGGTGGTAGGATTATTGGTAATGGCATGATCGCCGATAGTTTATGGGTAGCTTTTGCCACTGTGATTACACCTATACACCCTTTTTGTGATGAATGGGTGAAGGATGTGGCTAAGTCTGCGGATTTTGTGCCTTTATATGTGGAAATCAATCACGAAACTGTCCAAGGCTGGGATTTATTGGAAACTATTTTGGCCCCTGGTGATGTTCTGTATTTGACTATGCCGGCTACTAGGTTAAATCAATTATGGCGAGAAGAGGGACGGGGTATTGGGGTTTAGGATATTTTTTATTGCGAGATAGTTCTTCCTTATCAGAATCTAGTATAGCAGATTCGCCGGCACAAGTCAATACTCTTAACTCATAAAACGCGAAAAAAATTGAAAATTATTTTTTTGTCTTGTGAAATTTGGTTGCCTATTACCTAGTAGGATGATAGGAGAGTTCTGTGCTATCTGTGCGGTACTGTTGAATTCCCACATAGGAAAATAAAATAAAGTGTCAATTCGAGAACATAAAATTACAGTAGATTCTTTAGAATGGTTTTATCGGGAAGCTGAACCGATGGGTAGAACGGACTTAATTCCTGTGTTATTGTTACATGGGTTAGTTTCTCAAAGTTATAGTTGGAGGAATATTATTCCCAGTTTAGCAGCACAGGGAACTAGAGCGATCGCACCTGATTGGATTGGTTGCGGATTTTCAGGTAAACCAGAGAAAGAGGATTTTGCTTATACTCCAGATGAATTCATCAAAGCCCTAGAGGGATTTGTTGAAGCTGTAAAATTAGAGAGATTTTCCTTAGTTGTCCAAGGATTTTTAGGTTCAGTTGGGTTACAATACGCCTTAGGTCATGCTGATAAAATTGCTAATATAGCGATTTTAAACACACCGATTTCTACGTCAGTGAAAATCCCTTGGAAAATCAAACAAATGGGTTTACCTTTAGCTGGGGATATAATCACCCAAGATCCCTTATTAGTAGATAGAACCTTAGAAAGTGGTAGTTGTTACCGCATTGAAGATGAAGATTTAGATATTTATAGAAAACCATTTTTGAAAAGTTCTGCGTCTGGGAGAAGTCTCCTAGCAACAATTCGCAATTTACAATTAGAAAAAGCGATGATAGAAATAGAAAATGGGTTGAAAGGATGGCAAAAACCGATTTTAGTACAATGGGGGATGATAGATCCTTGGTTATCTGTAGATACAGCGGAAAACTTGGTTAGATCTGTAGCAAATGGTGAAATTATCAAACTTAATAATGTGGGACATTACCCCCAAGAACATTATTATGAGGTGATTTTAGAGGATTTATTGCCATTTGTCCGGTGTGTGGGGGCGAATTAGGGACTATTTAAAGAGATTAATCACCAACTTTTGGAGACACAAGACAAACAGCGAGTATCAATGTTAAAGAAACTACAAAAAAGACAAATTTATCTGCTTGCTGGTGCTGGACTATGTGCCTTTTTAGCTGGGGCAATGGTGTCAGCGCCCCAAGGGGGCAAAACCCTAAGTCAATGGTTGAAATTGAGTCAGAGTAAGCCGGAAGGGTTATCTGAGGCTGATAAAGTCAAGTCAGTTGTGTTTTCTTTGTTGTCTGAATCTGTACCAGAAAGATTAAAAAAACTCCAGGAAATTGCTGAAAAAGGTAGTTCACCAGATCGGGAACGGGCCCGTTATCTATTGGCCAGTGATTATGTAGAAACCTCTCAGGGAAAAAAAGCGCTGAGTTTATTGGTAGGATTGGAAAAAGACTATTCTATTTTAGCGCCTTATATTTTACTTAAACAAGCCCAAGCTCATGATATTTTAGGCGAAGATAGGAAAGCTTCAGATTTGCGCCAAAGGGTAGTAAAGGAATATAGTAAGGAAGCGGCCGTAGTCAAAGCAATATATGCGATCGCCCAACCAAAATTATATAATCAAGCGATCGCACAATTTCCCTCCCATCCTTTGACTTGGGAAATTATCCGCAAAAGTGTAAAAAATAACTCAAATCAGCCGAACTTACAATTAATCCTAGCTAAATACGCCGCTGACGAACCGGGAATTGTGGGTGTATTAGATCAATTAGTGAAACAAACCCAACTCAAACCCACAGACTGGGAAGTAATTGGTTCAGTTTACTGGGATAATAATCAATTCACGAAAGCCAAAGATGCTTATATTCAAGCACCGAAAACAGCCACCAGTCTCTACCGCATTGCTAGGGGATTACAATTAAATAAACAGCAAGATCAAGCCATTAGCGTTTATAAACAACTGCTGCAAAAATTTCCCACTGCGACAGAAACAGGTATAGCTCTATTAAGATTATCAGACATTAGCAAAGGTAAAGAATCTATTAATTATCTTGAGGAAATTATTAGTGAATTTCCTGAAATAGCGCCGCAGGCATTGGTCAAAAAAGCCACATTACTGACAAATTTAAAAGATCACGAATCGGCGGATGGCGTGTATAAATTATTAATAGGTAAATATAGTACCAGTGATGAAGCGGCAGAATTTCGCTGGAAAATAGCCCAAACTAAGGCAAAAAACAATGACTATTTAGGGGCATGGGAATGGGCGCAACCAATTACAGTTAATAACAAGAGTAGTATTCTAGCACCCAGAGCCGGATTTTGGGTAGGTAAATGGGCAACGATATTAGGTAAGCAAGAGGAAGCTGTCACAGCTTATAAGTCTGTGATTAGTGAATTTCCTTACTCTTATTATGCCTGGCGTGCTGCGAGTATTTTACGTTTAAATGTGGGTAATTTTGACAGCCTGCGCTTGATGAATCCGACAATTATACCATTTCAACGTCCTGTACCACCAGCGGGTTCTGAAACCTTTAAAGAATTGTATTTATTAGGACAAGACCGTGATGCTTGGTTACAATGGGAAACGGAATTTAAGAGTAAAAATCAGCCTAGTGTCGCTGAAGAATTTACAGAAGGGTTGATGAAGTTAACAAAGGGTGAGTACCTGACTGGAATTGACAAAATCGCCAAATTGGAAGATCGGGAAAACCCCGCCGAAAAAGCCGAATATCAAGCTTTAAGCCAAAAAAGCATCTACTGGCAAGCCCGTTATCCCTTGCCTTATTTTCAGGAAATTGAAAAATGGTCTATTTCCCGTCAACTTAATCCACTGTTAGTAACAGCTTTGATGCGCCAAGAGTCTCGGTTTCAGACAAAAATTAAATCTCCCGTGGGTGCAACAGGTTTAATGCAAGTTATGCCCAGTACAGCAGCGTGGATAGCCCCACAAATGAATGCAGATATCAAAAAAATCAATTTGGAAAATGCCAATGATAATATTATGTTGGGGACTTGGTACTTAGATTATACTCACCGACAGTATAACAATAATTCCATGTTAGCGATCGCTAGTTATAATGCAGGTCCGGGTAACGTAGCCAAATGGTTACAAACCATACCCAAAAAAGATCCTGATGAATTTGTAGAAGAAATTCCCTTTGATGAAACCAAAAATTATGTCCGTCAAGTATTCGGTAATTACTGGAATTACCTGCGACTTTATAACCCAGAAGTATCCAACCTAGTCAGTAAATACTCTCAAGAACACCCAAAATTACCGACGAAATAAGTTATCTAATTTGGGTTGAGGAACAAAATCCGGCGTTGCTGATTAAGACTATGATTTTATTTCACGCAGGGGCGTTCCAGTCGCAGAGAGTAAGAGTTTCATTTTTTTGATTTTTCAATTTCATGCCCCAATTCAGCAACGCCCAAAATCCAATATTTTGGGGATTAAGTGAAATTGCAATGAGGTCAGAGGTGACAGGTGATAGGTGATAGGTGACAGTTTAATAATGTTTCAATCCCTAATAGGGAGTAATAGAAATTGCAATGTGCTGTTTTTAGGTATTTACCATGATTATTCTCGGTTTCAATCCCTAATAGGGAGTAATAGAAATTGCAATTCCCGGTGGCTACAATTGCACCTCTACTGATCTTGTAGTTTCAATCCCTAATAGGGAGTAATAGAAATTGCAATTCAGAAAAAGATAAGCGTGTAGTTTTTGGGATGCTGTTTCAATCCCTAATAGGGAGTAATAGAAATTGCAATCAGGATTATGAAGCGATCGCTCATCGTTTCAATCCCTAATAGGGAGTAATAGAAATTGCAATTAAAGAGTGTTTTGATAATTATTCCTCAGAAGATAGTTTCAATCCCTAATAGGGAGTAATAGAAATTGCAATGTTTAAGGCTGCGAGAGCCTGGGATAGATGATGATATCCCGTTTCAATCCCTAATAGGGAGTAATAGAAATTGCAATCGTAGTCATTATGGGTATAATCTAGTCCTTCCCGGTTTCAATCCCTAATAGGGAGTAATAGAAATTGCAATTTATGTCGCCCAAGATAATAGTGCTACTGCTTTGTTTCAATCCCTAATAGGGAGTAATAGAAATTGCAATGTTGACACGGCAGACTCATTTTGTAATACTAAATGCGTGTTTCAATCCCTAATAGGGAGTAATAGAAATTGCAATCGGAATTACAGTAAGCCTTTTTTTATTGCCTAAAAAATGTTTCAATCCCTAATAGGGAGTAATAGAAATTGCAATGAGTTGAGAAATGGCCAATGTTTTCCGTCAGCGATGTTTCAATCCCTAATAGGGAGTAATAGAAATTGCAATTGGTACACCCCGCTTTAACTCCCGATGAAGTCGGGTTTCAATCCCTAATAGGGAGTAATAGAAATTGCAATCTCACCTAATGCTTACCAAAGGCGTAAGATACAAAGAAGTTTCAATCCCTAATAGGGAGTAATAGAAATTGCAATGTGTCAAGTTTTATCATAAAAAAAAGCAGAGGTTTGTTTCAATCCCTAATAGGGAGTAAT
>OMJF01000174.1 GCA_900299285.1 Anabaena sp. 54
AGGTATGGAAGTAATGCACGAGCGTAATGCTCACAACTTCCCTCTAGACTTGGCTGCTGCTGATGTTGCTCCTGTTGCTTTGAGCGCTCCTGCTATCAACGGTTAATAAGTCTAGTTAAATAAAAACGCTCTCCACGAGGGGGGCGTTTTTATTATGTAAAATAAATTATTGTTAATCAGATTTTGAATTATAATGTTTGTGCTATAAAAAGAAAACGAAGTAAATACAGCAAATAAAGATAATATATGAGTCAAATAAAAGTTAAAAATTTCGGACCAATTAAGTCGGGTTTTGCAGAAAATAATGGATTTATAGATATTCGTAAAATTACTGTTTTTATCGGTAATCAAGGAACGGGAAAAAGTAGCATTGCTAAGTTAATTTCAACATTTAGCTGGTTAGAAAAACAGTTATATCGTGAAGATTTAGAAATAAATAATGTTACAAGCAATAAAAGATTTTTAAATACGTGCTTTAAATATCAAAACTTAAAAAATTATTTTTTACCAGAAACAGAAATAGAATATCGTGGTAATGCCTATATTTTTAATTATGTCAATGGAAAATTAAATGGTTTACGTAATAATAATAGTCAAAAGTATATTCTGCCAAAAATTATGTATGTACCAGCAGAGAGAAATTTTTTTAGTGTAGTTAAAGGGGCAGAAAAATTAAAAAGATTACCTCCACCATTATCTACTTTTTTTGAGGAATTAGAGCGTTCACAGCAGGAATTATCAGAAAGTTTGACTTTACCAGTGGGTGATATAAAGTTGGAATTTGATCAAAAAAGTAATACTTTAAATATTATAGGAAGTGATTATAAATTAAATATTTCCGAATCTTCAAGTGGGTTTCAGTCTTTTATTCCTTTGTTTTTAGTTTCTAGAAATATTGCGTTATCTATTGGTCGAAATAAAGATTCTTCCCAAAATGAACTTAGTGGAGAACAAAAACAAAGATTAAAAATAGAAATTGAAAGAATCCTATCCGATGATAATCTTTCTGAGGAATTTAAAAAAGCTGCTTTGGAAGTATTATCTTCTAAATACCAAAATGAATGTTTTTTAAATATTGTTGAAGAAATAGAACAAAATCTGTTTCCACAATCGCAAAAAAATGTTTTATATAAATTATTAGAATTTGCTAATCTTACAGAAGGTAATACACTAATTCTTACTACCCACAGTCCTTATATTATTAATTATCTGACATTAGCAATCAAAGGATATCAGGTTTTACAGAAAATTCTAGATTTACCAAACAGCAATTTACTAAAAGAACAACTAGAAAATATTGTTCCTCAAGCATCTTGTGTATCTGGTGAAGATTCAATTGTATATGAATTAACAGAGACAGGGGAAATTATCAAACTTTCTACTTATGAAGGATTACCTACTGATGAAAATTATCTCAATTCTTTCTTAGCAGAGACTAATAACCTTTTTGATAATTTACTGGAAATTGAGGAACAAATATGAGTATAAATTTTTTTGATGCTAATTGTCAAAGTCAGACAAATCAGCCTAAATTTGGACTTTGTGATGATCTTAACGAAGATCCTGCTTATATTGATATTGATGATTGTAGCAAATGGATTGCTATTGTTGAAAATAATCAAGAAATAGAGGTGATATTTACCGCTATTGATAATTGTATTGAAATTCTCAGATCAAATGGTGAAATGGAGAATCGTTGTGAGGGTATGCTGACTTACAATAATCATATTATTTTTGTGGAATTAAAAGAGAGAAAGTATACAAATAGTGTTTGGATAGAGGAAGGAGAGAAGCAACTTAGAAAGACAATTGCAGTCTTTGTTAATCACAACAACTTAGCTATTTTTAAATCTAAAAAGGCATATATAGCTAATAGTAAAAAGCCACAATTTCAGTATTCACACAAAGATAGAATGCAAAAATTTAGAACTGATACTGGTTTCAGATTAAGCATTCAGAATACTATAAAAGTTTCCTAGATTGAAATACAACTTTATAAACTAAATTTATGTATCAATATCAAGATTTTATCATTCGCAACTGGGAAGAAAAAGACCGCAATTTAGCCTCACAAGTCATTAGTGCTGTATTATCAGAATACGGTTTACCTTGGCAACCGGAAGCAGCAGATAAAGATGTATTAAATATTCAAGAATATTATTTAAAAACAGGTGGGGAATTTTGGGTAATTGAACAGGAAAATCAAATTGTGGGGACTGCTGCCTATTATCCCATCAATCGCGGCGAAAAAGCGGTAGAAATTAGAAAAATGTACCTTTTACCAAAAGTGCGCGGTTTAGGATTAGGAAAGTTTTTATTACAACAATTGGAAACGGTGATTGCTTTCCGTGGGTTTGAGCAAATTTGGATTGAAACTGCTAGTATTTTAACGGAAGCTGTTAAACTTTATGAAAGTAATGGTTATCTACCAACAACAGGAGTAGAAACTAGTAGATGTGATCTAGCTTATGTAAAATATCTATGATGAACATATTCCAAAATCTACTAAATCTTTTTCTCAAATCTCATTGTCCTCTATGTCAACGTCCTACACCCAGGGAACTTTGTCCATATTGTATCAAACAAATTCAAGGTTGTCATCAACAAAATCCCGCTTATTTATGGAAACAACCATTACCAATATTTGTCTGGGGAAATTATGGTGGTAGTGTCAAAAGAGCGATCGCTGCTCTAAAATATAAAAACCATCCTCAAATTGGTTATCTTTTGGGACAATGGTTAGGAGAATCATGGTTATTAAATTCACCACAACCCCAAAAACAGCTTTTAGTTGTTCCTGTTCCTATGCACCCGAAAAAACAAAAACAAAGAGGTTTTAATCAAGCTGCATTAATAGCTGAAGGTTTTTGCAATGTGACAGGATACAAATTGAAAGTCAATGGTTTAGAACGCATTAAGGAAACTGAAGCACAATTTAGCTTATCCGCAGCTCAAAGACAAGAAAACTTAGCAAATGCTTTTGTCATTGGTAAAGATCTGCGTCGTCCTCCCAATATACCAATATTATTAGTGGATGATATTTATACTACTGGTGCTACTGTCAAAGCTGCTGTGAAAACACTGGAAATACATCAAATTAAAGTTTTAGGTGTAGCTGCTGTTGCAACAACAAACAAAGAAAAATAAAGCTATATTAGATTAGTTACCTTGTATTTCTGGGGAAAGTATTTTAATTTATGTTTAATTTATGTTTAATTTGTGTTTAATTTATGAAAAAGAATTTTGTAGTTGGTTTTAGAGAAATTTTAATTATTCCTATCACATTACTAATCATAGGGATTGGGAGTAAAACAGTTTCCGCACAAAATAAATTATATAGTCCCATTCCTTTAACTAATTTTACAGAAATTTCTGATACTTTATCAAACAAAGATATTCCTACAGGACAGGGAGGATTTGCTCGTGATTATGCGGTAAAATTAAACAAAGGTGATAATTTAGCAGTTGATTTATCATCGGAAAATTTCGACACTATTATTACACTATTAGCTCCCAATGGTGCGACGGTTTTAGAAAATGATGATGGTCCTGACGGGACAAGTAATTCTGTATTATTTACCCGCATTACAGAAACAGGAACTTATATTATCCGTGTTCGTTCTTTTGGGGAAACTGGGCTAGGGAAGTTTAAACTCAAAGTGACAAAACTGCAACCTGTGAAGTAGGATTTTCTGCATAAACTATCTATTAATTGATGTTAATCTCGCCATATTTATGGTATTTCAGCAAGTTGGATTTTTCCATCTTTATAAATTCCCTGATTAACCTATAGAAATTGGGTGATCATCATTACCATCAATTGTACTACAAGAAATCGCTTGTGATTACCGTCACCTAATAAATTAAACTTGAAAAACAGGATATCACTGCAATTATTATATTTTAAGCAAAGCCGTAATTAGTGTAAGGGCATTTATAGGGAGGATGCAAACCTAGAATAATATCTGAAGCGGGAACTCCTTTATCAACTAATTCTTGACCGATATCAGTTTCTGTCATATTATGCCGTTGTGTAGTAGTCCATATATATCTAAAGCGTTTCAGAACCATTGTTTTGAATTATTGCTCTGAAACGCTTAGTGATCTTCAATTTATCCCTCTGTCTTTATTTTCGTGGTTTATAATGATAAAGGGCTTGACCACCACTAACATCTTGCTCACTTAAGTTGCAGGTAATGTTCAAAGTGCCGTTGAAATCATCAAAGTCTGCGGTACAATTTTCAAATCTACCTGTAAATCCTGGATCTTTTAACCCACCTCGTAAATCAACACGAATTGCTCCCCTTCCCTTCTTAATAGTATTAGTGGTAGGAACATCAATACCACCGCTTATGATCGCAGAATCTGCGGAAGTTAGTTCAGTGAACAGTTGTTGATTATGATCAGCAGAAGTAATTTTATCCTTTATTAACGGGACTTAGGCAAAAAAATAGACCAAAAACACTTATAATCTAGATATATCAAGCTTTCACATCGAAACTAACTCTCATGAAAGAGACAACACCC
>OMJF01000175.1 GCA_900299285.1 Anabaena sp. 54
TGCTAATGCTGTCTGGGTGCGTTGGGCGACTTTAGAGGGGGTTGTACTACCTACAGCCCGTGAATTAGCTATAGCAGCGCAGCAAGAGGCTCAACAGGCACAGCAAAGAGCAGAGGCTGCGGAATTGTTACTAGTACAGGAGCGCCAAAAAAGGGAGGAATTACTGGCTAAATTACAGGCAATGGGGATAAATCCATAAGGTTTTAATGCCCCCTAACCCCCAATTCTGGGGGAATAAGGGTTTTAATGCCCCCTAACCCCCAATTCTGGGGGAATAAGGGTTTTAATGCCCCCTAACCCCCAATTATGGGGGAATAAGGGTTTTAATGCCTTCTAACCCCCAATTCTGGGTGAATAAGGGTTTTAATGCCCCCTAACCCCCAATTCTGGGGGAATAAGAACCTCAAAGTTCCCCATTTTACCCCCAAACTTGGGGGTCACGGGGGCAGGGATTTAGGAGGACATCAAGATATTTGATACATCATGAGGAACTTTTAAAACATCCTCTGAGATTTCATAATTAGCGATCGCTTTCAAGATAAACAAAGCCAAGTATATCTCAATTACCGCCAGTTGTGATTAAGTCAGTTTAGATACTATTTGATAGTTCGTTTATATAGTTTATAAGCACCATAAGGTAAACCACCCCCTAATGAGTTTCTATCCATAAATCCTCTAGTAACTTTATTATTTGGGTTGTCAACAATTATTTTATAAAATTCCAATCCTGCTTTTGTCATAACTTCAGGCTCATTATTACTAAATGTATCAACGCCCCGACTTGAGTAATCTTCTGGAAGAATAGCATAATCTACTTTTTCTAGAAAGGTTTTAAATAATTTATCATTCCATTGAGTTCCATCATGTTTAATAGGACGAAACATTTCCCATTTTAATGAACGACCTACATAGTAAAATTGTAATGTTGAATCATAAACTTTTTTATCTGTACCTAAACCAATTTCCTGAATTCCTGTATTTAATAATATTTGATGATCTCTACTTGCGTATTGCGTTAACGATAAAATTGGACGAGTTATTAATGAAATACCAATACTCCAAACTAACAAAATACACAAAACAACAATTTGAATATATTTCAATTTAAATTTATATTGATTATTTATATAATTTTTCCACCTGATGTTAAATTCAGAAATTAAAATCAAACTATAAGGCAAAAGATATACTACTCTGAAAGGATAGGGATTGGTTATGATTGCAATAGCACTAGCAAATAGTGTTGGATAGACCCATATTGTAGGTCTTTGACCTATTAATATAAATAAAGTAGTCAGAAACAAAAATGGACTAATCTGAAAACTATAAACAAAAGATTTAATTTCGATTAGTTTCGATAAACGACCTAGAATATTTCCTGTTCCGCCAGATGCAACAAAGATATTACTAAAACCGCTAATAACATCTTGCCAAATAGGAATCATTAATAAAAGTCCTGTTGCAATTCCTGCACCAATAAAAACAATATTGGCTATAAAACACTTATTAAAATTAGTATTGATTACATAAATTTGACGATTTAAAAGATTGAACTGAACTAAGACTAAAGGATATAACATAATAACTGAGGGCCAGACAAAAAAAGCTATGGTAGAAAGCATTCCTGCTAATCCAATTTTTATCAACTTGTTTCTGTAGGAACTAACCTCAGATTTAAGACTTACATCACTTAAAATCCAACAACTAGCTAAACATAATCCTAACACCCAGCAATCAACACGTCCAGAACGATAGCTGAAAACAAATATAGGATCTAGGAGAAAAATAATACCTAAGACAAAGGCAAATATTTTAGAATTTTTACGAGACAAAAACCAGCCTACTGAAGTTGTAGCAGCAAATAAACCACCAATTAGGCAAGCTAATCTCGGTCCAATCATGGAAAAATTGGTCAATCTTAAAGCTAATTCTTGTAAAATTGCACCTACATAAAACAGAGGGAAGAAAGGTTTTCCTGACTTAATTGACCAAATAGTTGACCATTGGGTGTGTGGTTCTAGAACGATTCTGCCATATTCGATAATGTAGGCTTCATCAGGGTAAACAATAGGGGATATAGTCAAAGTTAAAGAGTGTATTATAAATACTACTAGTAATAGTAAACTCCAAATAGTCCAAAATCTGGAATTAAGTATAGATTGAAAATCAAGTAATGTTTTTTTTACACTTAATAACATCTTAACTAACCTCCAAAAAAATTAAAAAAACTATCAATGAGTTTACAGTTGGACGACATAATTTATTATAAGCTCTGGTGATCATTGATACTAATTTATAGTTCGTTTATAAAGTGCAAATTGATAACCTGGCATCGCACCACCTAATTTAACACCCATAAAACTAGCACGCTTTTTACTCCATCCATCATATACCAGATTGAACATTCCTTGATTCAATGTTTGTGGGGGACTTGAAAGTTCACCTTTCTGAGGCAATACAATATATATTATTTTTTTTGAGAACTTTCTTTCGTAATTCTTTAACAAAGAGTCTGAATTTTGTCCAATAATTGAGGTTTCAGCAGTAACAAAAGAGTCGCCTGGTTTTCCAAAAACGATAAACGAAGGAGTGCTCATCCAATAAAAGGCAATAGAATCACCATTTTCGTTTGCTTTGCTAATCATTTGGCGGAGATTCGATGCCGTATTTTCAAATGAAACACTGGGTACAGCACCCCATGAAATGAATACTCATTTGAATCTCTAGCAACTAATACAGGAGTATAAGCGTCAAACAACCACCCCTTACCTACACCAAGATTTAAAATCGGTGTTGTGTATAAGCTGCTATCAATATGTAAGCCTGGCCATTTCGATAAGCCAAACATCAAAAATAAAAAAATACAACAAACAATTATTAAATAACTTACAAAACGGGTGGAATTATGCACTGACGAAAAGAACGACTGTTTTTTATTCATTAGCTTCCTAATGCCATAAATATGACTCATATTACCGGGTTGCATCGTTAGAAATTGAGTTTAAGCAATTGCTATTCAAGATAAAAGAAATATTTTTGGGTTGTTAAATTCCCAAACAACTATTAATAGCCGTGACAACGGTTTCAATCTGTGAAAGTGTCAACTCTGGAAACAAAGGTAATCGTAACAAACAATCAGAAACATGGTTGGTATTTTTCATATCACCGTGAACTTTTCCATAATACCCGCCAGCAGGTGAACTATGCAGGGGAACATAATGAAATACCGCATTAATACCTTGGTTTTTTAGATGAGTAATTAGTTGAGTGCGGGTTTCTAAATCCTCTAGGAGAATATAGTACATATGTGCGTTATGCTGACAATAAGATGGAATAATAGGACGGCGCAATTTTCCAGCTTTTTCTAATGGTTCTAGGAGTTGATGATAGTATTCCCATATTTTTAAGCGGGTGGTGATAATTGTTTGTGCTTCTTCAAATTGAGCATAGAGGAAAGCGGCAATTAATTCTCCGGGTAAATAGCTAGAACCCTGGGATATCCATGTATATTTATCTACCCCCCCCGGAAGAATTTGCTGCGGTTTGTGCCTTTTTCGCGGATGACTTCTGCTGGTTCTGTAAACTGGGGATTGTTGATAATTAAAGCCCCACCTTCACCAGAGATAATATTTTTGGTTTCATGGAAACTAAAGCAACCTAAGTCACCAAAGCTACCAAGGGGTTGATCTTTATAGGATGCCATAAGTCCCTGGGCTGCATCTTCAATTAACAAAAGTTGATGTTTTGAAGCAATGTGTTGAAGAATATCCATTTCACATCCTACCCCAGCATAATGAACTGGGACAATGGCGCGAGTACAGTCCGTAATTGCTGCTTCAACTAGGGTTTCGTCTAAATTGAGAGTATCAGATCGGATATCAACAAATACGGGAACTGCGCCCCTAAGTACAAACGCATTGGCTGTGGAAACGAAGGTATAACTAGGCATAATTACTTCATCTCCGGGTTTTAAGTCAGCTAAAATAGCGGACATTTCCAAGGCAGCAGTGCAGGAGTGAGTTAACAGGGCTTTGTGGCAATTTGTTTGAGATTCTAGCCATTGATGACATTTTTTGGTATACTTACCATCTCCTGCCAGTTGTCCTGCGTGGTGGGCTTGGCTAATATACCAAAGCTCTTTACCAGTCATGTAGGGTTTATTAAAAGGAATTGGATTCATAGTAATAGTTATTTTTTATACGCAATTACCAATAAAGAGCCGCCCAGGGGAAAGGAAAAACCTAATTTAATTAACCAGCGTTCTATATCAAGAACTTTTTCTAAAAAGAAATTTAAACTGCCGCTAATTTTTAGTTCGCTGGTTGGGTCATAATCCTTTAATTTTGAGCGGTTGTTTAATCGGGAGATTAACATTAATGGTAATAAAAAAGAAACAAATGATGTCACCTTAATTACTTTAAACCCTGCTTGTTCCAATTTGATCATTAAGTTTTGTTTAACGTAGCGGCGGACATGATGAGCATGGTTATCAGCTTGACTCCATAACCAGGGATGTTGAGGAACAGTCAGTATTATACCCCCCCATTTTGTGTAGCACAATACATTTGCTTGAGTACCTCTTCATCCTGTTCTATATGTTCGAGAACGTCAAAAGCTCCGATAATATCAAATTCTTCAGCAAAGGGGATTTGGCGAGCATCCATTTGAAATAATGTAGTTTTACATAGGCGTTCTGTAGCAAAATTCAATCCTGCGGTAAATATTTCACTGCCTGAGCAGGTGAGGTGAGGGAGATTTTTTTCAATTCCTTGTAAAACAAAGCCAGTTCCGCAACCAATTTCCAGGAATGTATGAGCTTGAGGAAAGTATTGTTTGATAGCGTAAATTATGAGGCGATTTCGGGATTTAAACCAGAAATTTTTAGCTTCTAATTTTGCTAGTTGGGGGAAAAATTCAACCTCAAATCCTTCACTCTTAGCAGCCAGTTCTGGTGCAAAGGTTAGGTATTCTTCTACGTATGGAGGAATGTAACCACAAGCGGGACAATTCCAGTTGGTTTGGTTAAAATGGTGGTGACATTGGAGGCAAATTTTCATGTTTTACTACCAATAATGATACCTAAAATTATAAAGCCTAATCCTATAGATTTGGGAATGGTAACTGGTTCTTTAAAAAAGATGGCACTGAGAAACATAACTAACACAAAAGCGAGGCTCATGTAAGGATAAGCATAGCTTAAAGGAAATTTTGTCATTGCCCCCATCCAGCTAATAGATGCTAAAAAGGCACAGGTAAAGCTACTAATAACCCACGGATTAAGCAATAGTTTAATGATGTATTGCAGTTTTTCCAAATTATCTTGGGGCAATGCTCCGGCAAGTTGAACTTGCCATTTAATGACCATTTGTCCGTAGACTGTTAATAAGATTGTTAATGCTATGTAAATATGATTTATCATTTGGTTATGGTTCATTATTATGATTGAAAATATGTGTGTTTATCTAACAAAATAAAATAATAACTGTAAATTAGTTTAAAAATAAATGATAGATATCTACTGGATTCCTAAAATTAAATCCTAAAGATGAATAAAGATTTAAAACAGGGACGTTAGCTACAGATATTGAACTTGTTATTTCTGGATAGCCTTTTGTAAATAATTTTTCACAAGCAACACTCCAAAAATATTTAGATAGTCCTTGACCTCTGAACTCTTTACTTAAAGTATGAAGTAGGATTTTCTGATCCGAATAAGCCCAAAAACCTGCAATATGATCCAAAAACATGAGCGCGAAAACTTGTTTTTTCTGCCAAATATCCTGTAGCCATAAGTCATACCTCATATCGGCAAGATGGGATTCAATATTAAAGTCTCGATGAAAGCGGTCATAAATAAATGAACCATAGACAATTTTTCTTAATTCTTGAAAATCAACTGATTCAGAAAGATGTACGCCCTCTTTTCGATGTTTTACTAGCTTGTCAGGATGACAGTAAGGTTCAATTAAAGTGTCGCAATAATAAAATCCAAATTCATGCAATATTTTTTTGGAAGCCAAGGGGTTTATCTTAATGGTATAATGTCCGTAGGATTCCTTTTGTAAAATTGTATCAAGAGTATTTTTTAACTGTTCATCAGAAGTGTAAAATATCTCAAATGTATTAAATCCAAAAACACGACTATCCCAAGGAGTGTTGATAATATCTTCAGTCATATTGATAATGAATTAATTGTGAAGGCTATTTTTTCTGAATCTCTATATTATTTGAATTATTCGTTGTTTTAATATTTGTTAATTTCTATGTTTTTATACTAAGTGTTGTATTCCTAACTAAATATAAAGGTCTTTGTTTAGTTTGATCAAAAGTTTTACCCAAATAAACTCCTAGTATTCCTAAAACAGAAATTATGATTCCTCCTAAGAAATATAAAGAAACAATCAGACTACTCCAGCCAGTTACAGGAGAAGCATACATCAACCCTCGAATGACAATATAGATACCATAGATAAATGACAAGGTAGAAATTACAAAACCTAACTTAATCGTCAAGCGTAGAGGTTTATCAGAATAGGCAATGATTGTTTCAGTAGCTAGTTTCCATAGTTTAGCAAAAGTATAGGTACTTTTACCATTAAACCGTTTTTCATGGGTAATGTCAATGCTGGCGGTGGGAAATCCCATCCAATCTACCAAACCTCCAAAAAATCTCAACTGTTCCCGCATCAAACAGAAATTTTGTACAACGAGACGGGAAATTATGCGAAAGTTCCCCACTTGACCATCATATTGCAATTCTGTGAAGTAATTAAAAACTTGATAAAATAGCCATGAAGTTAGTCGTTTTAGCGGCGGATCTTGTCGTTTACCTCTTCTGGCTAAGACAACATCATAACCTTCTTGAGCTTTGGCATATAGTCGCGGAATTTCTTCTGGTGGATCTTGCAAATCACAATCCATCACTACAACCCAATCACCATCACAATAATCCAAACCGGCAGTTATTCCATAATGTTGACCAAAATTTCGACTAAATTGGATTCCTTTAACTCTCGCATCTGCCTTAGATAGTTCAATAATAATATCCCAAGAGCGATCGCCTCCACAGTCTTCTACTAAAATAATTTCAAAATCTTGGGTAATTGTTTCTAGGGAAATTTTTAGTCTTTCATACAGTGTATGAAGGCATTTTTCAGCTTTGTAAACAGGTATAACAACTGAAATGTGAGGCATAGGTGTACTTAGTAAGTAATATCAATGATTTATCAACGTAGAATATAATCAAGCAAAGTATCATTTCTAATCCTATATCTACTAATAGAATTGTCATTTTTGCTTTTAATAATATCCTCATAAACAGATATCATTGCTGTCTGTGTAAGATAAACCAAACCGAATCAATCTTAGTTAAATTAGTAAGCATCGGGATTCAAGCGGAGGAAATATGAGTGAATTGACATTGCTAAACTTAGATCAATCTACA
>OMJF01000176.1 GCA_900299285.1 Anabaena sp. 54
AGGTATGAAAATCAAATATTCTAGTTCTTAAACTCTTACTCTGGAGCGTCCTTGAGCGCCTCTGCGTCAGAAAAAATCATACCTTCATTCACCAACGCCTAATTTTCTGCTTCTAAAGCCTTTTTTGCTGCCAATAATTTTCGTTTATATTCTTCACTGATTTGGGGGTATTGTAAATTTAATTCTTGTAACTTTTGGCAAATAATATCTGCTACTATTAATCTTGTAAACCATTTGCGATCGGCCGGAATAATATACCAAGGAGCAAATTCCGTGCTAGTGTGGTTAAAGACTTCTTCATAAGCATTCATATAATCATCCCAAAAACTACGTTCTTGTAAATCACTAGCGGAAAACTTCCAATTTTTTTCTGGTAATTCAATGCGTTCCAAAAATCGTTTTCTTTGGACAGACTTAGAGACATTGAGAAAAAATTTGAGAACAATCACACCATTATTAACCAAATATTTTTCAAAATTATTAATTTCCTCAAAACGCTGTTTCCATATTTGATCACCTTTAGGAAAACTGGGTAATTGTTGTTTTTTGAGAATTTCTGGATGTACACGCACTATCAGTAATTCCTCATAATAGGAACGATTAAAAATACCAATTCTTCCCCTTTCTGGTAAAGCCCGCATTGAGCGCCATAAATAATCATGATCTAACTCTTCTTCACTGGGTGCTTTAAAACTAAATACCTGACATCCTTGGGGATTGACGCCAGACATAACGTGTTTAATGGTACTATCTTTACCAGCAGCATCCATAGCCTGAAAAATAATCAACAGAGAATAAGTATTTTGAGCATAGAGAATATCTTGATACTTAGCTAACTGTAAAATACCCGCCTTTAATTTTCTGACAGCATCACCTTTTTGATCAAATTCACACTTATAACCTGGGTTATAATCCTTGACTAAAGAAACTTGAGAACCTGGTTTAACAATATAAGGATCATGATTCATTGAAAAAAAATAGCACTCCTATAAAACCTTTTTCCTCCGTGTCCTCTGAGCCTCTGCGGTTAGATAAAAACCCTAAAACCGCAGAGAAAGCGAGTCAAAAAAATCAAAAAAATCAAAAAAATCAAAAAAATCAAAAAAATCAAAAAAATCAAAAAAATCAAAAAAATAATATTTTATTTCCTGACTTTTAGGAAACAGCAGATTGTAATTTACTTAACTCCGCTAAAACTTCCCTACTGTGAATACTAGGATTAACCTTGACAAAAGTTGCGCGTAAAATCCCTTGAGGATCAATAATAAAACTATGGCGCATAGAGAAAAAACTCATCCAAGAGCCATAAGCTTTACTAACTGTTCCCGTAGTATCAGCTAACAAAGGAAATTTTAACCCTTCTGAATCACAAAATTCCGCATGAGAATTAACATCATCAGCACTGATACCAATAACTTGAGTATTTTTCTCAATATACTTAGATAGATCTTGCTGAAAACGTCGGGCTTCAATAGTACAACCAGAAGTAAAATCTTGAGGGTAGAAATAGAGAACTACCCACTGACCACGAAAATCAGTCAAAGATATTTGACCATTACCTGTATTGGTTGGTAAAGTAAATTCTGGTGCTAATTGATTAATTTTCGGTAATGTACCACCTAAAGCTTGAGCATTGGGTGTAAAATTTAACCAATTAATCACAGCTAAACAAGTAGCAAATAAAATGCTAACAAAAGTGCGACGGGAAATCATGATTTAAACCAGAAAAATAACTTAATATAAGTTAACATTCTTTTCCTTTCCTATTTTGCATCTGAATCAGATTCAGGATGTTTTTCGATACTTTCAATGTATTGGCTATCTATGAGAAAAGCCCCTCTACTAAAGCGTACACCCCAATAACCACCAGGGCGACGGTCAAGAACTACACCTTCTTCCCCAATGTGAATGACATCAGCAGGACGTAACATAGGCATAGGTTCAGCAGTTTTCAGGTATGGTGGTAAGCATACCACACGGACTTTACTACCAATGGGGAATTGTGGGGACATTTTGTAACAATTTGTATTCCATAATTTTGCAAGCGGTTAACATTGGGTCTTTGCGCCTTGGCGTGAGACTAAATCATACTTCAATTATACAACACTCAAGAAAACATATCTAGGAAATTATGTTACGTGATTTTAAAAACAGAAGTGAATTAGTTACATACCTGCGGGAACAGTTTCCCCAAGCAGCAGATGATCATTTTAGTCATATTCTAGGGGGAAGGAAAGCAGCGGAGAAAGCACTCAGGGAAATTGATCCGGTAGCTTATGGAAAAACACGCAATTTTTTAGATGGTAATGTTACTAAATTATCTGCGTATATCCGTCATGGTGTTTTAAGTTTGGGAGAAATTCGAGAATATGTACTCAAACGAGTTGACAACCCAAATGATGCTCATAAATTGATTCAGGAATTAGCTTGGCGTGACTACTGGCAAAGATTATATGTTAAACTAGGAAACCGCATTTGGCAAAATCAGGAAGAATATAAAACCGGTTATCTACCCACAGACTATACAGCCAAATTACCAGAAGATATCACCACTGGAACTACAGGGTTAGTTTGCATTGACAGCTTTAGTCAGGAATTGCAAACAACTGGCTATCTCCATAATCATATCAGAATGTGGTTAGCAGCTTATATTATTCATTGGCGACGGGTGCAATGGCAAGCCGGCGCAAAGTGGTTTTTGCAACATTTACTCGACGGTGATCCAGCAAGTAACAATATGTCATGGCAATGGGTAGCAAGTACATTTAGTCACAAGCCCTATTTTTTCAACCGCGAGAATTTAGAACGTTACACAAAGGGAGTTTATTGTCGTCAGTGTCCTTACTTGGGTAAATGTGACTTTGAAGGAAGTTATGAACAAATAGAACAGCGACTTTTTCCCAAAGCGGAATTTAGTAAACAAAAAAAGTAACCTATTACCTATCACCTATCACCTATCACCTATCACCTATCACCTATCACCTATCACCTATCACCTATCACCTATCACCTATCACCTGTTCCCTGTTCCCTTGTCATAATGTGTTAATAATGTTAATAAATGTAAAGAACAGATTCCACCTGCAAAATCAAATGATATATTAAATCCATAGGACACCAAACAGATAAGAAACCAACCGCAAAGGGCGAATGATCAGCGTGTCCCCCGTCAGTAGCCCAGCAAATTACAGCATTATTGATGATCAAGTGGCAAGTAGCCGGTTGTGACTGGCCAGACCAAATCCCAGAGCGGAAAGACGTAGAGATGCTGTGTTTGTGTTTCCACAAGTCCACCTTTAGTAACTTAGATTCACTTACTTTACTTTAATCATTTGAAAGCTGCAAATTCACTATAACCCGGTCAAACTTGATCGGGTTTTGAGATGTTCAGAACCTGGTTAGTAATAAACTCAATACACAATTGATTAAGTTAGTAAACCTCGTTTTTTTAATTTAGCTAGTGCGTCTTCAGCAGCAGCTTTTTCTGCATCTTTTTTGCTACGTCCTTTACCTTGACCATATTCTTTTCCATCAATTAATACCTGAGCAATAAATTCTGGGGCGTGAGATGGTCCGCCTATATGTTCTGTCACATATTTAGGAGGATTTGAAGATACTTCCCTTTGTACCCATTCTTGCAATTGGTTTTTAGAGTCTACATTTGAGCGAGTTTCAACAATATGTTTTGATGCAGAATCAAATAATGGTTCGACAATAGCGCGAACTGTGTCAACAACACAATTGTTATCTAAATAATAAGCACCAATCACTGCTTCAAAGGTGCTACTGAGTAAGTTAGGATTTTGAAAACCTCCATCTCTAATTGTCCCTTTTCCTAATCTCATTCTCAATTGAATACCTATTTCCAGGGCGAATTTTGCTAGTTGTTTTTCTTCTACTAATGCAGAACGGAGACGAGTTAATTCGTCCTCTCCTTTTTGGGGATAACGACAATAAAGATATTGTCCACTAATAAAATTGAGTATAGCATCACCAAGAAATTCTAGGCGTTCATTGTGTTCCCCATCTCCTGGGTTTTCATTGACATAAGAACGGTGAGTAAGTGCTTGACAAAGAAGTTTTTCATTATTAAATGTGAGAAGTTTGTGCATTTGTTTTATTATTAACTATGTTGAAAATGAAAAAACCACTCTTGTGAAGTTTGTAGAATCCTAATAGGACTCTTGTGGTGCGGACATCTTGTCCGCTTTAATTAGATAAATTAAAATTAATGCAGTATAGATTTAGTAATCAAACATCATTATTTTTTTGTCTCTATCAGATTCAAAAGCCATTTTATAGCACTTTCTACATCAGGAACTTGTTCGCCTGGGGGTATAGGTGGACGCTTTACCATCACAACCTTTATACCTAGTTTCCGGGCGGCGATAATTTTAGGATATGTAGCACTACCACCGCTATTTTTGCTCACAATAGTATCTATATTGTATTTGAGTAAAATTTCCTGTTCCTTTTCTAAATTAAAGGGACCGCGATCGCTTATGATCAAACCCGGTGGTATTATAGCATTGGCATCTGGGGGATCAATCATCCGCATTAAAAACCAAATTTCTGCTAAATTTGCAAAAGTAGCAATTTCTTGTCTACCAATTGTTAAAAATACTCGTTGGGATTGATTTGATAAAGCTGCTGCTGCGGCCAGATTATTTTCCACTTCTAACCAGTTATCACCCTCTAATTTTTCCCAAGGTGGACGAATTACCATTAATCGCAAAATACCCACTTCCTCTGCGGCTATGGCTGCATTTGCAGAAATCTGATCAGCGAAAGGATGAGTAGCATCAATTAATAAATCAATGTGCATTTCTCGTAAATAAGTCGTCAATCCGGTTACACCACCAAAACCGCCAATCCGCACATTACCCAAGGGAAGAGTAGGTTTACGGGTACTACCAGCTAAAGAGGCGATCGCCTCAACACCAGGAATATTTGCTACCTTAGCAGCCAACTCGACCGCATCACCAATCCCACCTAAAATTAAAACACGCAACATATCAATTTTATTAACTTTCAATTTTGGATGTTTACTATTTACTGCATAAAATAAATCTGTACCAGATGATGTTTTTCACCTTTAATAACGTAAGTTGCTAGTTAGGGAAAATGTCATAATCAGGATATCCAAGATTAAAGGATGAACAGGATGAAAACAGAAAATTACTCACCAATTACC
>OMJF01000177.1 GCA_900299285.1 Anabaena sp. 54
ATTGATTTGAATTGATTTGAATTGATTTGAAATTTATCCTACAGCATTGGGTAATGGTTTTTTGGGTGTCGCTAGTTGTAGGATGATATCTAGCAACCAAGGGGCAAGACGTTGACATAATACGGCTAAGTGAGATTGCCATCCTACTAGAATTTCCGGTGTATCTTTTTCTATTCCAATTACGAGGGCAAGGGCGACTTGTTCGGGTGTCATGGGAATCACGCCGCGAAATGATTTTAAGTCGCGCACCATGTCTGTTTCGGTGAGGGAAGGGAGTAAAGCAATCACGCGGATATTGTGTTGGGCCAGTTCTTGACGTAAGGCTTGGGTAAATCCAACAATGGCAAATTTAGTGGCGGAATATGTGGCCATTGTCGGTGCGGCAACTTTCCCCATTAAACTGGAGACATTGACAATGATCCCCTTTTTTTGACTAACCATGCGTTTGGCTATTAAGCTGGTTAGGGTATACATTCCCAACAAATTGACAGAGAGTTCTTCTTGTAGTTGGGGAAGTTTTGATTGCAGAAATGAGTTTTGATGGGCAACTCCAGCACAATTTACGAGTAGATGAATCGGTCCATAACTGCGCCAAAGTTGGGCTACGGCTATATTGACATAAATTGATTGAGTTAAGTCTAAGGCCATGATTGTAGTTTCTACGCCCAAAGCTTCGATTTCTGCGGCTACTTGGGCTAACTTTTGCCGATCGCGTGCTACTAATATTAACCTTTTCATGCCTTGTTTGGCTAATTCTAAGGCGATCGCTCGCCCAATACCACGGGAAGCTCCAGTAATTAGTGCAACTTTTCCTTGAATCTTCATCGCTTTTCACCTCCAAATTTTTCATTCTTCGTCTTCATGTATTGCGTTCTTTGCAATCAACATGTCCTGTGCAAGTGAAGTACAAGAATTGAGAATTAAACACAGATAAACCAGAATTTTTACCACTGACCACTGACCAGTGACCAATGACCATATAAAAGACTTTTGGCAGGATAGATAAAGCTCATTGATTTTACCTCTCTAATGATCCGAGCATTCATCAGCGCTGTCGTACTCACACACATTAGCAACAAAATCAAGTTATTGCAATATTTTTTAATCAGGATTTCTGATTAATCGTTTTCCCATGATATATATATATCTGGATTTTAATTTATATAAGTTTTTATTAATAGTGAGCAATTAATATCTTGATCCCCTTACAATTCCTAAATTTTTGTGACAATGAATACATTTTAAAACTTATTCAAGACAACAAATTCTGCTGAATTTGTTGTGTATTGGTGACAATTTTCAGTAAAAAGGCACTAATTTATAAAAATAAGACAATAATTATTAAATCTTGTGGGGTGGGCATCTTGCCCGCAATAATTATTAAATCTTGTGGGGTGGGCATCTTGCCCGCCGCCTGATTTATACAAATTAAATACACAACAGCTGAAAATCTCAAATTGTTTGCCTAAGTCCTGCTAATAATTCGTTTTCGCAATTCATCAGCTATTAATATCAACGGTGGACAAATCAATAAAATTAGCAAATAGGATGGTTTTAAAGCTGCTGTCGAGAAGATGATTTGCACAGTAGGAGAATAAATAATAGAGAAAATTAAAAACCATTCCACCGCAATTCCCGCCCAAATCAAACGATTAGTAAAAAAGCCCAAACGCAAAATCGAAAACCGTTCCGAACGACAGGCAAAAACATTACCATCTTGACAGGCGACAATTACAGCTAAAGTCATTGTTGTGGCTTGATGATAAATAGCCATTGTGGCAGCATTCGCTGAGTGCGATAAAATACTAGCGCTAAAGTCCTGTAATTGGGTGATATTATAACCATTTGTCCACCAAACAAAGAAAAATCCCCCCATACCTGCCAAACCTTCCAGCAGTCCTAAAAAGCAGTAAGCACGTAACAATAAAGGTAAATCTAAGAGTGGTTGGGATTTTTTGCGGGGTGGTAACTCCATTGAACCAGCTTCCGGTTTTTCTGCCCCTAATGCTAGTGCAGGCAGCATATCTGTACCTAAGTCAATAGCTAATATCTGCAAAATCACCAAAGCTGGAGGTATTTTCAGAAACACCATTGCCAGGAAAGGCAAAAACTCCGCCATATTGGAAGCGAGAATATAAGTCATGAATTTGCGGATATTTTGATACACCGACCGACCCTGTTCAACGGCGGCGACAATGGTGGCAAAATTATCATCTATCAGCACAATATCCGCAGCTTCACGGGCAACATCTGTACCGCTAATTCCCATGGCAATGCCGATATTAGCAGCGCGTAGGGCGGGGGCATCATTGACACCATCACCAGTGACAGCGACAATATGACCAAGGGTTTTATAGGCTTCAACTAACCTGAGTTTCTGTTCTGGCATGACCCTGGCAAATACTAACCCAGTTTTGTGCTTGTGGAGGATTTGCCGCAATTGGGTATCAGAAAGATGTCCCAACTGTTCACCAGTGATGATTCTGGGTTTACCATTGGCCAAACCAATACGTTGTGCGATCGCAGCCGCTGTTAAGCCATAATCACCCGTAATCATCGTAACTTGAATGCCGGCACGATGACAAAGAGCGATCGCATCGGCAACTTCTGGACGGGCTGGATCAATCATCGCCACCAATCCCAAAAAAGTCAAATCCTGTTCTAACAAATTATCATCTAGGTGATTTAATTCCGCCCCACCGTGCCTAGTAGCCACCCCTAAAACACGATAACCTTGACTAGCCAATTGATCATTAGCCGCGACAACTTCCTGCCGCTGGGTTGGGGTCAATTCCAGCCTTTCCTCTGAATGCCATAAATACCGCGAATGTTGCAATACATCTAAAGTTGATCCCTTGGTAAAAATCACATACTCGCAATTTTCAACATTATCTAACTGTAAATTACCTGCTAATAAAACCGTCATCATTCGTCGGTGAGAATCAAAAGGAATTTCCCGAACCCTTGGGGCTTGGTGTTGCAACTCCTCCAACTTCAACCCTGCCTTAATAGCAGCCACCAATAACGCCCCTTCCGTAGGATCACCCAATACTTGCCATTGATTGGAATTGGGAGGATGATTTAACCGCGCATTAGAACAAAGCACCGCACCAGCCAACATTAACCGCACCTCATTTCTCTGCGTCCTCTGCGCCTCTGTGGTTCGTAACTCTTCCGTAAGAAATTCTACCTCTCCCTTGGGTTCATAACCCACCCCAGTCACATTAATATTAGTATTGGGAATCCACAATTGGCGGACAGTCATTTCATTTTTAGTCAAAGTCCCAGTTTTGTCAGTGCAAATCACGGTAACGGCACTCAGAGTTTCTACCGCTGACAAACGCCGCACCAAAGCATTTTGTTTAGCCATGCGTTTGACACCAATAGCTAAGGACAGACTGACAGTAGGTAATAAACCTTCGGGGACAAATGCCACAATAATGCCAATAGCAAAAATAAAACTTTCTTTGAGTTGCATTCCTACCAGCAACTTAGTTAATAAAAATATCACCACCCCCATACTCAAAGCAATCATAGTAATGATGTGAACTACTCTGGAAATTTGCACTTCTAAAGTGCTGGTTTCTCGTTTCAGATGGGCTGTAAGATGGGCAACTTGACCAAATTCCGTATGTGTGCCTGTGGCATAGACTACCGCCAAACCCCGACCAGCGGCCACGGTAGAACCGGCAAATACTAAGTTACTAGCTTCTGAAGCATGGATATTGGCGGCAGTGACAGGTTCGCTAATGCGGGGAACGGGTAAAGATTCCCCTGTGAGTACGGAAGCATCTACATATAAAGACTGACTTTCAATCAATCTGGCATCAGCGGATATTTTATCACCTTCTTCTAACTGCATAACATCGCCGCTAACTAATTCACGGGCAGCAATTATAGATAATTTGCCATCTCGAAAAACTTTAGCTTGGGATGGTAGGATTTTTTTTAAAGCTGATAAAGCTTTTTCTGCTTGATATTCTTGCCAAAAACTAAAAATAGCATTAATCCAAATAACTGCCCAAATTGCCCAACCTAATTCCGGTGTTTGGGAAATAAAAGCTAATATTCCCGCTACCCACAATAGCAAGGCCATAAAATGGGTTAATTGATCGGTGAAACGCAGTATTAAAGGGCGTGTTTGTGGTTCGGGAAGTTCGTTATAACCGAATTGTTTTAATCTTAAATTTGCTTCTGCCTCGCTAATACCTTGGGGGGTTGTTGTTAGTGTTTTGTAGACTTCTGGAGGTGTCAGCGTCCAAATATGAAAGTTATTATTCATACTTTTGGTATCAATCGGGCTTTGATATTTTAGATGCTGAGTTTATAGCTTTTCATCTGTCTGAGGTATTGTCTGAATCAGGATATCCAGGATTTAAGGATGTACAGGATGGTAATTTTTAGATGTTTTAAATTATTAAAAAACAGTCATCAAAAAAACATCCTCACAATTCCAACATCCAAAAAATAATCATTCAATCACATCCTGATAATCCTAAAATTCTAGTTATCTTGATGCTGACAATGAATATTATTTACTTAATGATTGATATTATCTTGCGATTTCTGCTGATTTGTAATTTTTTCCCCTTGTTTACGCAACCGAGATACTCTACGGTTTGATACTAAATTAGGTATGACATCAGGTATTTTATAATCAATTGGTGCATTATCGTACCATTGATTCACTAAATCAACAATATTATTTATTGATTCATTGGTTAATTTTCTAAATTCTGGACTTACATTACGTTTTAATTTGTTACCGGTTTCGTTATCAATAATTGGTTCAAAAATCCATTTGTAATACCCATTATCATTATCCAGAGTAAAGAAAAATAGACATATTGGAAAACTACACTTTGTAAATCGTGATTGCAGAACATTTATATCTGCTCCTTCTATATTAGAAATATCATCATTTTGAATTATCTTAGGTGTAGATTTTACAGCTTTTATTTCCACCCCAAAAAGCCTATTAATATCTTCACCATTTTTGCTAATGGAAACTAGAACGTCTAAATCATAATCTTTTGTGTCTCTATAAACAATCAAATCATCACGACGAGTCAAGTAAACAACAGCTAAAGCTTCTGAACGGAAACCAATATACCAAGGTTGTTCTGTTTGCATTGTTTTATCTCTATTGCTGATCAGTAAATTGAGAACTTAGAATTTTCTGTATATTCTGTGTGTACGGTTGCCAAAAATTATTGACTTCATCCCAAAGGATTTCTCTATTGTGTTTATTAATAGGAAAATTAGTAGACAGACTTGAGAGAGATGTTAAATTTTCACCATTAGCAGAAACTAAATAACCGACTTCTTGAATTTCATCAATTCCCACTATATAAGTTGGTGCTGGATAAGATGCTATACCAATTACAGATTCCTCTTTTACTTGTACCTTTAAACGTTTATCTTTCTTAGTATAACCTTGCCTAGTGGTTTTGACTTGGACAAAAAAATAAGGAGTATAAGAACCAGCACCTACTAACTCAACAATAAAATCAACATACTGCCATTTATCTCCTAAAAACTGTGGTTTGAAAATTGGACCATCATCTGAGTGAAATTTAGTGATTAAAACTTCAAATATCCTCTCACCTCTTTGTCCAAGTGCATCTCTCATTGTGTTCTGTATATCCCTATTTTAATTCAAATTATCAGCTACTTCCCAAATAGGTTTATATTCAGTTGGTTTCGAGTTGGTTTTTTCTTTGATAGCACGGATGAAATTAAGTATTTGGGTTAGTTCAATTTCTGGTATTTGCTGTAGTTCTTGTATAATTAATTCTTTGGTTTGCATAAGATGATGGTATTTTAATGGATGACTAATATGATTTTAGCAAGAGTTTGGCAAGAAGTATCAACAATAGGCCAAGCCAGAAAAAAGAAACTATTGGGGAAGTCGGTTTTTTACCCTACCAAGCGAAACCTAATTCAGACAAAATATGATTTTAAGAAATTTTATATTTTTAGACTTGACAATGCGCAAAATTTCTGCTATACTTGTGTTATTAGTGGAAATATGTCCGCGCATATATAGTAAGATTTTGTATTATTCACATTATTATTTTTATCCATATCTAAAATATCCCCGACTTCTTTGATCCAATCATTCTGTATCAAAATCAATTATTCTAGAAATTGAGGATCTAAATCCTGTTAATCTGGATTCAGACAATATAGATGTGATATCTTAATGATTAGATCATCCCAAATAAACTATATGAAACAAATTAAAATTATTGTAGAAAAACACTTTGATGGTTATATTGCTTATCCCCTTGGTATTCAAGGAGTTATAGTTGGTGAAGGTGACAGTTATGAAGAAGCTTTAGCGGATGTAAAATCAGCAATCCGATGTCATATAGAAGTATTTGGTCAAGAAGTTTTAGAAGATGAATCACCGATTTTAGAAGCTTTTGTTGCTGAAGCTGAGGTAACTATCTAATGCCTAAATTTCCCGTAGATGCACCCAAAATAAAAGTTATTAAAACATTGGAATTACTGGGATTTAGTATTATTCGAGAACGAGAACATATTGTCATGGTAAAAAACAATAAAGACGGAACAAAAACACCCTTAACTATGCCTAATCACTCCCAGATTAAAAGTTCGACATTAAGATCGATATGTACTCAGGCTGGAATATCACGGGAAGATTTTTTAGCAGCATACGAACAAGCATAATCTTATGATCATTATACTATAGCAGTTCCCATGCTCGTGAGGTACAAAGTTTTTTAGTTTTAGGGAAGAGGGGACTCTTAACTGGGAACAGGGAATAAATTCGTGTGTACTTCATTAGACTGGGAAACGCTATTATAATAATAATTGAATGCAGATAAACATGGACAATAAAAATTCAAAACATGAGACTTTCAAACAACATCCTGTAAATCCTAAAATCCTGGATATCGTGATTCAGACAATAATATAATTATCTCGTAGCAAATGTATTGATTATTGAGCGATCGCTATAGTAAGATTAGTTAAGATTCTGTACTGATAAAGTCTATTTTTTCATAAATATCAGCCAGAGAAATTTGACATGGAATAGAAGTTAAATTTAAAGTATCGTTAATATCTTCATATTCTAAAAACATCCATTTTCTATGATCAGTTTTAACGTATTGTTCAACGTGAATTGTGTATTGGTCAATTAAAATATATTCTTGAAAATTGGTAATAGTCCGATAAGCTGCAAACTTTTCATCTCTATCATACCCTTTGGTAGATTTTGATAAGACTTCAGCAATCATCACTGGATTAGTAATAGTGTCATTTCTTCCTTCTGCAAACACTAGGGGAGTTTGAACAACCATGACATCAGGATAAGTATGAATCCGTCGGTTAGGAATCCAAAGCCGTTGGTCAGTATAATAGACCTCATAAGGTTGGCGTTTGAGGGCAAAATGTATGGCAACATATAAATTACCAGCTATTTTATTATGATTTGGTGTTCCGCCTGTCATTGGGATAATTAATCCATCAATATATTCGTGACGTAGTTCTGAATTTACCTCAAGTTCTAAATATTCTTCAGGTGAGTAGTAGCGTGTTTCTTGTGCAAGAGTCATGATATTTATATCCTCAATTGCAGGTTATTGTATTTATTCAAGTTGTGTTTTTGGTTTCATCAGCTTTCACTTTTTCTCAACAACCATGAATCTTATACTGATACTAAATTGCTTTTATGGTCATACCAGTTATTAACCATAGCAATAATATTATCTATTTCTTGATCATTCAAGTTTTTTAATTCCTCATTTTCATTAAATTTCAATGCCACATTATTTCCCTCATTAATAATAGGTTCTAAAATCCATCTATAATGTCCTTTGTCATTATCTAGCGTAAAGAAAAACAAGCACACTGGAAATGGTAAATCTCTGAAAAATTTCAAATTTTTATCTTTGTTATTTTCTAGCCTAAAAAAATCATTCTGCTGAATTAATTCAGAACTAGAAACTGTTGCTTTCACTGCTACCCCAAAAATCCTCCCAGTGTAATTACCATCTTTGGTAATTTTGACTAATAAATCCAGTCCGGTATCTTTATCTTTTTGCTGCTGAGAAACAAGCAAATCATCCCGATCAGTTAAACATACTATTGCCAAAGCTTCTGCTCTGAAACTAATATACCAAGGTTGCTCTGTTTGCATATTATTATCTCCATTCTTGATCAAAAAATTGTGAAACTAAATTTCTAGAGTTGTATTGAGTCCAAAAATTATTTACTTCTTGAGGCGATTTTGTCTTTTTGTATAACCTTGTCTTGTAGTTTTTACTTGCACAAAAAAATAAGGAATAAATGAATCAATCCCTAATAACTCCACAAGAAAATCAATATGTTGCCATTTATCTCCTAAAAACTGCGGTTTAAAAATGGGACCAGCATCAGAGTGAAATTCTGTGATTAAAAGGTTAAATAACCATTCACCTCTTTGTCCTAGTGCATCCCTCATTGTGTTCTGTATACCCCTATCATAATTCAAGTTATAATTTTCTTCCCATAATACAGGGTAGGCAAAATTGCCCACCCCAGATTACTTCTACTCTCTCTGCGTCTGGGCGTCTCTGCGTGAGACTATTTCAAACTAAGCACCTTCCCGCAACTTATCCAACACACTACGATCCTCTAAAGTCGAAGTATCCCCAGACACTTCCTGTCCTGATGCCAAATTCCGCAACAAACGCCGCATAATCTTACCAGAACGGGTTTTCGGCAAAGCATCAGTAAAGCGAATTTCACCGGGACGAGCGATCGCCCCAATCTCACTCACAACGTGCTTTTTCAGTTCCTTACTCAACTCCTCACTGGCTTGATAAGTCCCCTCTAAAGTTACAAAAGCTACAACTTCTTCACCCTTCAACTCATCCGGTTTACCCACCACAGCCGCCTCAGCCACCGCCGGATGAGACACCAAAGCTGATTCTACCTCCATCGTTCCTAAACGGTGTCCAGAGACATTCAGGACATCATCTACGCGCCCCATGACCCAGAAATAGCCATCTTCATCCTTTCTCGCACCATCACCGGCAAAATACGTATATTTACCATCTGTGGGCGGAATATGTTCCCAATAAGTCCGCCGGAAACGCTCAGGATCACCGTACACTGTCCGCATCATTCCCGGCCAAGGATGACGTATCGCTAAATAACCACCTTCATTATCAGGAACTGTGTTACCTTCTAAATCCACTACATCCGCAATAATACCTGGAAAAGGTAGAGTCGCTGAACCTGGTTTTGTAGGAATCGCCCCAGGCAAGGGTGTAATCATAATCCCACCGGTTTCCGTTTGCCACCAGGTATCAACTATGGGGCAACGTTCACCACCTATAACTTTTTGATACCACATCCAAGCTTCGGGGTTAATGGGTTCACCGACTGTTCCCAGTAATCTCAGGGAAGAAAGATTACGAGATTTAGGATGATGTTCACCCATTTTAATAAAGGCACGAATGGCGGTTGGGGCTGTATAAAAAATGGTGACACCGTATTTTGCAATTACATCCCAGAAGCAACCAGGATTAGAAGCACGGGGCGCTCCTTCATACATTACAGTGGTTGCACCGTTGGAAAGGGGTCCATAAACTATATAGCTATGTCCCGTAATCCAACCGACATCGGCAGTACACCAATATACATCTGTATCCTGAAGATCAAAAATCCATTTGGTAGTGATATGACTGTATAAGTTGTAACCTCCTGTCGTGTGGACTACTCCTTTCGGTTTACCCGTACTACCGGAAGTGTAGAGAACAAACAACATATCTTCACTGTCCATTGGTTCTGGAGAACAATCCGCAGAAACGCCTTTTTGTAAATCGTGCCACCAATGGTCACGACCTGCTGCCATTTGTATTGTTTGATTTGTGCGTTTGACAACTAGCACATCTGTAATACTGGGAACTGCATTGTTTTCTAAAGCCTTGTCTACCTGTTCTTTGAGGGGTACAATTGCATCCTTACGCCAACCACCATCCGCTGTGATTACTATCTTTGCTTCTGCATCATTTAAGCGATCGCGCAAAGCTTCAGCACTAAAACCACCGAAAACAACGCTATGGGGTGCGCCAATTCTCGCACAGGCTAACATGGCAATAGCAGCTTCGGGAATCATAGGCATATAAATACCAATGCGATCGCCCTTTTTCGCGCCCAATTGTTTTAGTACATTAGCGAATTGACAAACTTCTCGATGTAATTGAGAGTATGTAAGAGTGCGAGAATCTCCCGGTTCTCCTTCCCAAATCAGCGCGGCCTTATTTTTACGCCAGGTGGTCAGATGTCTGTCAAGACAATTATAAGAAATATTAATCTTACCGTTGACAAACCACTTGACAAAAGGCGGTTGCCAATCTAATACAGTGTCCCACTTTTGAAACCAGTGTAACTCATTTTCCGCCAATTCTGCCCAAAATTGCTGAGGATCGGCTTTTGCTCGGTCGTAAAGACCCTGATAATCTGCTAAACTTTTGATATGGGCATTTTGCGAAAAATCACTGTCAGGCGGAAATAGCCGCTTTTCCTGTAAAATAGATTCTATGGTTGGTTGAGACATGATGGATAAAAACGATATTGTGGCTAAAACTATTCTTAACTAAGTTGTACTCAATAATGTTGAGATTTTCATGCAACTGCACCCAATGTAAAGATTATTTACTAATACGCCCATCTCATCCTACTTTAGTAGGAAAATTAAACAACGCTGAATTTATCAGTGCTGTAGTAAAATAAAATAATGATGATGTTTTTAACAATCTTATTTACCGATCAAGTTCAATATCAGCCCTTAGTAACTAAGTTAGTGTTTTACCATAGGATACAGTTTGCAAGCCAAAGAAATTAAGGATAAATTAAACCTACTGATTGAACAAGCCTCTGAAATAGATCCAAGTCTCATGACAAAATTAATAGAGATCAACCGTTGGATTAAACATATCAAGCTTGGTTCTCTGATTTCCAAACCAATTGTTGTGGCTTTTTTATTAGAAGTGATTACAGACTCTAGAGTTTGGTTAGCAATTAGATCTCTACCCTCCGCAGCAGAGCAAAAACTACAGTTTGAGCAAATGACCGCCAATGAAAGATATTGGTACGGTTATCTATTTCCTAAATGGATAAACGCCGCAGACACTAAATTTTATATTTGGAAGAAAAAAATGATGGCGGGGGAATTTAATCAAACTGATAGTGATATCATTAAATATATAGCTCAAGATATTGTCCATCGTGAAGGGGATTTTTGGCGGCGTTATATAGCTGACCTTTCTATGGCCACAGACCTTATTGTCAGTAATCATCAAAATAAACCACTCTGTATTCAAATCACAAGTGTCAGTGAAGAATTTCATGCTCAAAAATATCAAAAGTGGCAAAATGCACTGCAATTGTGGGAAATAGAAAGAGGGTTATTCTTGAGTTATAACCCGCAAGAAAATGATTTTATTCAACAATTAGTCAATGTTGCACTGTATAACAGTGATCATCTGGCCCCAGGGAAGTATATGAATTTTTCCTGATTCCCAAATATTAAAATCGAAATCTGCGTCCTAGCCAACATCATTAATCTGCTGAAAATGCCATTTATGGTTAATCAACAACAAACTAATAGTAACGCTCAACTCGAAAATCTGACTGAAGCGTTAGCAGTAGCCCGGAATATGCAGCAAGATTGGTTAAATTATGGATTAAATTTTGTTCATATTTATGTAGAAGATGTAGAAAGTGATTGGTTAGAAACTTGGGGAGATGATCAAATATCTAGTCCGTTATTTGATGCTATTAAAGAATTTTTGGTTAGTGATGATGATGTAGCTATCAAAATTAGAAAGCATTTAGGAGATATATCATTGTTTGATTTAGCAGTAGATTTAGAAGAATGTTTGAGAATTTCTAGAGATAATGATCAAATATCCGCTGTCAAAGACATATTAGCAGGTGACTTTGATATTGATGATGTGGAATTATTATATCTAGCTGATAATTTTGTCAATAAAGTGTCATCAAAGTGTCACCCAAAATTATCGTCAAAATTATAATAAGTAGTCGTGCAAAATAAATTTCATATTTAGGAGAGGGAACAGGGAACTCTTAACAGGGAACTCTTAACAGGTAAGCAGTAGAGAGATTTTTGTTTTCAATAACTATATGCAATTAATTTTGCTTGGGTGCTTATTTAGTTCGTAGTTAGGGCTTTAGCCCTGATTTTTGGGAATCAAATTGAGACCGAAATCATAAATATGTTAACTCCCTGGTTATGCAAACCAGGATGTTAAAAGCAGATAAATACAGGTTTATAACCTTTGCAGTAGATTTAAGCCATGTGTATCAGTACCACAAGTGTTAAATAAATTGAATTTCGCCGCTAATTCTTGTATCTCCTGGGTTTCCCCAATACTAGGTTTCCATGGTTTGGGGTTACTGTAAGCGTAGAAAGTCTCTACACCGTCAATTCCGTTATCTACGGCCGCAGGAATTAGATCAAAATGCGATCGCTTATACCGGGCTGGGTGAGCAAGTACAGCTAATCCCCCCGCTTCTTGAATGGCTGTAATCACGTTATTTGCTTGATAAGCCTTACCCACCACAGGTATTTTTTGTAAATAAGGTTTCATGCTGGGGTGTTCTGACTCAAAAGCATAAGCCAAAATATGAACTTCAGTATCTAGCAAATTGGCGTTAATTTCCGCACCACTCCACAGGTATGGAATATGTGTATTTGGATGACTGCATTTCCAATTTTCTAACCAAACTTGGGCTAATTGGTAGCCATCAATACTATGATGATCAGTAATTGCTAGACCTTTTAAGCCAATTGCGATCGCTTGACTCATCAATTCACTCGGTTCTAGCCTACCATCAGAGTGAACCGTGTGCATATGAAAATTAAATAACTGGGGACAACTTTGAGCATCAATATGTTGGAATACTTGCTTTAGTAGTTCCTTAGAAACCGTAGTCCGGGCAAAATTTATAACCATAACCCCTCTACACAAAAATTACATTTTTCTCAAAACGGGTATTAATTAGTACATAAAGTATAACCAATACCGCTAAATGGCAATTACAGATACTTCTTTAAGTAAACCGATGGATTTTTGCAATATGTCAATAGTATCTTAGCAAATATTAACGCTGAAAACGATGAGTATTTTTGATTACTTCCATCAGAATATCTAAAGTTTGTATATAAAAGTTCCTATATATAAGGAATTAACCACAGTTGTTTTCAAAGTATAAAAAACTATAAATTTCTACTACACAAACAAAGTCAATCTATGGGAAATCAGGAAAAATTCAGGTTTTCAAACCCATGAAGATGGGTTTTATGTGTATATTATAATACAGACAATTTAGAATTTTTACCTGACAATAAACTGACTAATTCACCTGTTCCAGTTATCACTTCGCCAATTACATAAGCGGGAATATCCTGGGACTGAAAATGAGTAATTATTTGTTCTGCTTGTTGGGGTGGAACTAATAACACAAAACCAATACCCATGTTAAATGTATGATACATAGCTTGAGTACCCACAGAACCAGCCTCAGCTAACCAACGAAAGACGGGAGGAATAGTCCAACTGTCGGGTATCATTTTAATCCCTTGACCCGGATTTAAACATCTAGGTAAATTTTCTGGTAAACCTCCACCGGTAATGTGAGCCATACCATGAATTTCCGCACCAGATTGTAATGCAGCTAAAACAGACTTAACATAAATGCGTGTTGGCGTGAGGAAAACCTCACCAATAGATTTTCCATGTAGTATATCTGGTGTATCAGTCCATGCAAACCCGCCCTCGCTAACAATTTTGCGGACTAAACTCAACCCATTACTATGGACACCCGCACTAGCTAAACCTATAGCCACATCTCCTATTTGCACCTGAGAACCGTCTAACATTCGGCTTTTTTCGACAATTCCCACACAAAAACCAGCCAAGTCATATTCACCAATTTGGTAAAAACCGGGCATTTCTGCCGTTTCTCCGCCCAATAAAGCTGAACCGGCTAATTTGCAACCTGTAGCTATTCCTGCGACTACCTGAGTTAATTGTTCCTTGTCTAATTTACCCGTAGCTACATAATCGAGAAAGAATAAAGGTTCTGCACCTGATGTTAAAACATCATTAACGCACATTGCCACCAAATCTATGCCCACAGTATCATGACGGTTGAGAATTTGGGCTACTTTCAATTTTGTACCCACACCATCTGTCCCAGAAACCAAAACTGGTTCTTTGTAACCCGTAGGGAGTTGAAAGCAGCCACTAAAGCCACCTAATCCCCCTAAAACCTCTTTTCTGAAAGTGCTATGAACCAAATTACGAATTTGGTCTACAAAAGCTCTACCTGCTTCAACATCAACGCCTGCATCCCGATAATCCATGCTTAACTATACCGTTATCAATTGATTATTTAGGTTATGATTATCACATAATTTATCAATTTAGATCAATTATTGTATCCTAAATAATCAATCATTAGTCATAAAAATCTGGTAAATTAAGTGAAAAAAGAAACAACCCAATTTTATTATACAGCTAAATATAAACCGAATCAGTTAATTTATGGAAGTGGACAAACTGCGTTAATTACAGGATGGACAGTAAAAGAAGTAGTCAGTAAATATTTAAACGAGAATGAATATGCTGTAATTGGACAATTGTATTCACCAACCAGGGGTATAAATTTATTAATTCGTAATTTATTGTTAAATCCCCATGTTAGATACTTGGTTATTCTAAATGCTACCAAAGAAGATAAAAACGCAGGTGGTTGTGAATGTTTAGGCGATTTTTGCCGTTATGGTGTCTCAGAAAGTATTAGTGATATTGGACGAAAATCCTGGGTAATTCGTTCTTTAATTCCGGGTTATATTGATATTGATATTAACATAAATGCCCTAGAAAAATTGCGTCATTCTATAGAGTTTCAAGAAGTGATATCAATTTCTGATGCTGTTGAGAAAGTTAAATATTACGCCAATAAAAAATCTGTTTCACCCTGGGGAACGCCTTTAGAATTTCCCATAAACGTAACTGAATCAAACGTTTTTCCAGGACCACGATATGGACACAGAATAGAGGGTAAAACCATTGCAGAAACTTGGGTAAAAATCATTCATAGAATTAAAACAACCGGGACAATTAGAACAAATAGTCATGATGGAAAGTGGCAGGAATTGATAGATATAATGGCAATTATTACCGACGAACCTGATGATTTTTACTTTCCTGAACCCAACTATTTACCAATAGATAGAAGTTTTTTAGAAGAATATATATCTCAGATATTAGACAATGCAACCAATCAAGAAGGAGTAAAATACACCTATGGACAAAGATTACGTTCTTGGTTTGGAAGAGATCAAATTGAACAAATAATTGAAAAATTAACTCATGATATTAATTCCGCAAGGGCTGTAATGTCCTTATGGGATGTTAGTCAAGATCATAACGATAACCCACCTTGTTTAAATCATATTTGGGTAAGAATAGTAAACAATGAACTATCTTTAACCGCAACCTTTCGTAGCAACGATATGTTCTCAGCTTGGCCAGCAAATGCAATGGGATTAAGGGCTTTGCAAAAATACATATATGATGCTTTAATTAATAAAACTAATTATGTATTAAAAATGGGAGCATTAATTACCATTAGTCAAAGCGCCCATATTTACGATGATTGTTTTGAAAATGTCGCTAACGTAATTTCATCTCAATATAGTAAAATTGCTCAAAGAAAAGACTATTTTGATCCTGCGGGTAGCTTCATTATTACCATTCAAAACAATCAGATTATTGTCGAACATACAACCCCTGGATCTGGAGAAATAGTTAATTGTTACTCTGGTAAATCTGCACATAAAATTTCTCAGCAAATATTCACAGATTGTCCGGGGTTACAAATTTCCCATGCCATGTACTTAGGAGTAGAATTACAAAAAGCAGAAACAGCCTTATTAATGAAAGAACAGCTTATTTATGAACAAGATAAACCTTTAAAAAAGAATACAATTCTCAAACAATAAAACGTATTGTTATTCCTCTCTGCGCCTCTGCGTCTCTGCGTGATCAAGAAAATTATAGTTAGCAATAACTTGATTAATTACTAACTATAACCACTAAAATTCTGACTAATTCAGTTAATCACACCTGGGCTATTTTTGTAACTCACAAAGTTGAAACTTACTGTAATTCATAGACACAGATTCATATTCATCCCTGCTAGACAAATCCACAATTTCACATTTGAGATTATGCAAAGAATTTAACATCAAATCATCTCGATTTTGCCAAATTGCAAATATTTTCTCTCTACCATCATTTAAAGTTTTTAAATCAACTTGATAACCAGTATTTACTTGTTTTAACTTCAACCCCAATAAACTCAAAAGTCGGTTTAATATCTTAATTCCTGAAACAGTTTCTTTACCCCTAACCAAATCAATTCCTAAAGCGCGTTTAATGTGTTTACTGCTTTGCATAGCTACATTTTTCAACCACATCAAATCAGGATCATTTTCATTAAATACGCGCTGTAATTCCAGAAATTGTAGCATTCCTAAAGCCCGCATAGCTTCCACCTTGAGTGTATAAGTTTTTAAATCTGGGAGAAAAACTTGACCTTCTCCCCAAAATAATTGTTGATTCCATTCTTGCTGGTCTTTAACATGAAAATATTCACTTTCATGAGTGAGATAATAATGAATTAACAATTGTCCATAATATCCTTTTTCATCCTGTAATTTAAGTTGGGGAGTAACAACAATTCCATACCTTTGTTTGAGGATATATTTATTAACTTGATGACGTTCTTCATGGGTGAGAGAATGTTTAGTTAATAGCTGTTCATATTCGATATAACCAATATCCCTAGCAATAGCGACAGAATTGGCGTTTTTAAGTTGATTTTGCTGTTTAATGTCTTTGATTTTGCCTTTAATTTCCTTAGCTTTTTGACGACTTTGCGCCCAATCTTTTTGAACTTTAACAATTTCTAAAATTAAGCGTTTGCGGTTTTCTAAATCACTAGGTTCAGTGGCAAAAAATGCCAGACGTAAATCGCGCAGAATGTTATTTTGTACTTCATTACTTCGGATTTGAATTTGATGTCCATCAGTTATCAATCCCTCTTGCATTGATTGACGATAGAGACGAATAGAAGCATTAACTCTTGCAGATAATTTTGCCCAAGTGCGTAAATGAATGGGATCATAAACTAAAGGTAAATCCACATCTATTTTATGCAATGGACTTAGTAAAGCTAGATTTTCCTTTTGATTTTCTTGATACCAATGAGAGAGTAAACGATAATTTGTACTCCCACTTCCAATTAAGCCAATACCCCGTTTAGCACACCAAATAATACGGGGAACATCATCCCTGACTCTTGCTAAGGCTTGACGGGCTTCTGAGTCAGGAATCACCCCTTGAAAAATACCATAAACGCGGTCAAAATGTTGAACATCAATACTAATTCCTGTCCCCAGACTAGGGGTAACAAAAACCGTATAATAATCGCTAATTTTCTGATTAATAGCTGCTATAAAATCAACGGCTGCGTGACCAGGTGTATTAGTAGTATGACTGCTAATTACTAAGGTTTCAGGAAATTCTTTTTTGAGTTTTTGCAACCGTTCTCTTAAATAATGCTCAATAGTTTCACAACTGTAACGACCAGAACGACTATCGGTGGTTACATAGCATTTACGTCCAGCAATTAGATCTAATTCTAATTGATGAATTAGGGGTGTGGGATTAGGTGAATCATAAAAAGTTGTATCCCAACCTTTTTCCGGTTTCCATTCATTAATGACTATCCAAGGAGTTAATTTAATTGCTGCTAAAGTTTGTAAATACTCTAAAGATACATCTGATAAATCAGCATCTTGGGCAATTATTAAACCTCCAGTTGTGATCACTGTAGAAATTAATTGTTGGAAAATGCGGAGAATTTTCACTCGTTTTTGTTTACAGGTATCACTGTTGAGTAAATGCCATAATGATTGTTCAACTTCATCTAAAATTAATATTGCTCCTCGCCAATGTTCGGGTTTTAATTTCCAAATTGAATCTACACATAATCCTAAAGATGGTGTAATTTCTAAGGGATAAGTAACGGGTAATTCATCAGCTTCTATACTCCATTTTTCATGTTCAATTCCCCATTTAATGCCAATTTTATCACATAAAAACCGTCCTAAGATGATTCTATGGGTAATTAATAAAACTGGTTGATTCCGGCTTTTTGCTTGTTGAACAATGCTTTGTAATGCGGTGGTTTTACCTGTACCTTTGTCCGATTTTACTCCCACTAAGCCAGATGTGGGAAAAGGAATTTTTTCTAAATAGCGACAGTTAACAGTAATTGCAGCGGGAATTGTTAATTCTGTGTGGGGTTTGGTTTGAGCAATGTAAATATCTAAATCTACACTTTGACGATAAATTTTATCAAATGCTGTTGCACCTTTGGCAATGATAAATTCATCAACTCCTTTTTCTTTTCCTGGAAGTTCTACAATTTTAACATGACAATTTTGTTGTTGCAATAAACAACCTAGTTGGGAAATAGCATTATTGACCGCAGCAATTTTTTTCTGTTGAGTTTCAAAATCAAAACAAATATGAAAGTCGCGTTTTGTGTTTGTGAATGCTGCTAAATCAGGTATTAATTGCCGACTGGTAACTTTGCCAAATTCGTTTTTAATAACTCGATAACCGCTATTAATACCAGGAATAGCAATAGCAACATATCCTTGGGTTAATAGTGCTGCGGCTTTTTTCACACCTTCACAAATGATAATGGATATCTTGTTTTTAATTACCCATTCCCAAAAACCTTCGGCTTCACCGTCATCATTAATGGTGATGTTTTTCGGTATTTCTAAGTTGTAAAGTTGTCCAACTTGTTGCCAAATTTCTAAAGATATGCGTAAACAAAATATGCGTGTGGCTGTGCTGGGAGGGTGTTCATATTTGATTGATTTACCTTTCTGGTTTTGTCGCGGTTGGTTGGGTTTAAAACATCCCCATTCCATTTTATGCCAATTGTTGAGGGGATCTAGTCCAGAACACCACCAACCACCTTCGGTAATATGGGTATAACGCTGTAACCATGCACTTTTAATCATCCCTGTGTTGGTGCGGGGAAGTTTGTCAGAAATCAGCAGATATTCATAAGCATTTGTGCTTTGAAGCGATCTAAAATTTAAACAAATTAAGTCTAGATTTATACCACTGCTCTTGACTAATTCTTCAAGGTGTTGCGGATGTAAAGAATGCAGATGCATAAGCTGAAGCAGCTAAGGAATATAAGGAAATTAAAACCTTAACATGGCTGGGTTGATTTTTCATAAAATAATTTTCTAAATTTAAGTGTAATTTTTTTAACTTTGTTTATATAAATACTTCTGTAAATATATCAAGCTTGGGTTTGAGCCATGAAACTGTAAAAATAATAAATTTGTATTATGATTATCTATACATATAATTTTTACTTATAGGTATTGGCTATTCTTAGTCATATAGATTTTATGATATAAATGATAAACATGAAAATCTCTGGTAGGTACATTTATGAAAAACCTTTATGGAGAAACTGATCCTAGAGATATTCCCATCTACTCCATTAGTGATGCTGCAAAATACTTACGTATTCCGGTAGGTACAATTCGCTCTTGGACAGTTTCAGTCTCAAATGGTTCTAATTTCTCAAAACCACAACCACTAATTTTAACTCAAGATATTAAACCTAAACTCCTTTCATTTACTAACCTCGTTGAAATTCATGTTCTTAGAGCTATTCGTAAACACCACCAAATGCAACGAGACAAGGTAAGAATAGCTCTTGATTATATTCATGAGAAGTTTCAAGTATTACATCCATTAGCCAGTGATAAATTCTCAACAAATGGGGTTGACTTATTCATAGAAAGATATGCTTCTTTGCTTAATGTCTCAGAAGATTGGCGAATAGATTTGAAAAGCAGTTTTAATACTCATTTTCAACGTATTGAGTTTGATAAAAATGGATTTGCTATCAAACTTTTTCCCTTTACTGCTTCTCAAGAGGAAAATAACCCCCGCATTGTTGTAATTGATCCTAGAATTGCTTTTGGTCGTCTTGTGATTGCTGAGACAGGAATTCCTACCATTGTTTTGGCTCAAAGATTAAAGGCTGGTGAGTCAATTCAGGATCTAGCTTATGATTATAAATGCGATCGCCTGAAAATTGAAGAAGCTATCCGCTGTGAACTACCTGCTGCATGAGTAAACCTGAATCAATTACCTTTTTTACTGATAGGTGCTTAGGTACAGGAACTGTTCCAGAAAGACTGCGCCATGCAGGTATTCAAGTTGAAATTCATGATCAACATTTTGGTCAAGGCACTCAAGATGTAGACTGGCTACCAGAGATAGGTCAAAGAGGCTGGGTTGTTTTGACTAAAGATGATAGAATCAGCAGAAACAAATTAGAAAGAATTGCTGTTGCTCGCGCTCAAATAAAAATGTTTATTTTAACTTCCCAAGGTTTAAAAGGGGAAGAAATGGCAGAAATATTTATCAAAGCAACTGAACAAATGCAAAGATTTGTTCGTAAGTATCCTGCTCCATTTATTGCTAAAATTTCTCGTGATGGCAAAATAACATCTTGGAAAGACAGTCAGATGTTATTGGCAGAAATGCAGCAGTTTTAATTATGATATTATATCATGTCTGCCCAATCACTTACGATATAGTTCATCATTGTATTGCCTTTTACCAATTACCCATTACCAGCCTCAACAGATATGATAAGTGTTCAACCGGACATGATATTAACAATGTCTAAATACTATAAAGCTGATAAAATCTCTCAATTAGCTGATTTCGTCCCCCTATCGGTGGGCATTGCCCACCCGACAATACTAAAAATTTGTCAGCTATCATTTATGATGCTCATAGCAACTTTATCTATTCATTAATTTTGCCACAAATCTTAAACCAAATTCTTCCTCAAAAACTCCTTTTTTGTAATCTAAACTCCACATTTCTAACCCACATTCATCTTCAATTGATGAGGGAAATATCAACATCTTAAATTCTTGAAAATTGGGCTGATATTCACATTGAATATGAGAAATAGCTCCTATTTGTCTTCTGTCTAAAGCCACAGCTAATCTTAACATCGCGCTGAGTTGATTAACCATTGTCCGATGTTCTTTATGAAGTAGATTTCGATAGTTTTCATGCTTTTTCTTGGGTGGAGATTTGCGGTGATAACGGGCTATATTGGCGATAATTTCGATTTCGGTTTCGTTATAACCCAGTAATTCACTATTTCTAATTAAGTAGTATGAGTGTTTATGGTGTTCTGAATGTGATACGTGATGACCAGAATTGTGTAAAACCGCAGCAGCCCATAATAATTGACGTTGATTTGCACCCCAATTATGTATTTGCGCTTGAGTTTGATCAAATATACTTAGGGCAAAGGCGGCAACACGATCGCCATGTTCTAAATTAGTCTGGTATTTTTTTGCAGTTTTTAATACACTGCGTTTACGAATGGAACTTTGAAACCTCAACCTGTTATCAATGAAACCATGGGTCAGCATCCAGTCTACAATCACACCTTCCCGCAGCGATCGCTCACAAACTGTCAATGATTCTACGCCTAACAAGGTCATAGCTTCCTGTAAAATTACTGCTCCTGCAAGTATTACTTCTGACCTTTTTTCTGGCATCCCCGGAATGGCAGCCCGTTCTATATTAGTCATCCTCCGTAAGCGAATTACCCAGGTGCGTAGATCTTGGATACTGAATTGATACCCATTGAGAGTGGAAGGAACAAGACCTAATTTTTCCCGTGCGTGAATGGTAGCAATGGTTTCTATTGTACCGGATGTACCGATTAACCCGGGAAAATCGCCAATTTTGAGTTTTCCTTGCACTTCTTCTACAGAACGTTCTAACATTCCTCTAGCGTAAGCCTGTAGGTACTTAAATTCGGTTTCGGTGATCGGATCGGAGTTGACTAATTCTCCAGTTAAGCGCACTGCGCCAATTTTGGTACTGGTGAGACTCCGGGGTTCTTCACTGTCTCCTAAAATCAATTCTGTTGAACCACCACCAATGTCAATAATGATGTGCGGTTGGTTATTAAATTCCATCCCCGACAATACACCTAAATAGATGCGACGGGCTTCTTCTGGTCCTGAAATCAAGTCAACGGTTAAACCTACTTGGGTTTCGATTTGCTGGAGAAACTCTTGACCATTAGGAGATTCACGTACAGCACTAGTCGCAACTGCAACTATACTCGTCACTCCTAAGCTATAAGCAAGGGTTTTAAATCTGCCCAAACAGGCGATCGCCTTATTCATCACTTCTGGTTTTAATTCACCAGTAATTAAATTGCGATCTCCTAATCTTATGGTTTCTTTTTCCCTAGCAACTATAGTAAAAGATGGTAAGGCGGCTTCAATTTTCACTATTACGATATGTAGAGAATTTGTACCAATATCAATAGCTGCAATCATCTGATTTTCTGGAACTGATAGACTGGTGATATTTTCCCAGTTAGCCGAGACTAAATTCAGCATCTTGTTGTTCTTGTGAATAGATTAATAGGACTGTAGAACAAATAGCAAATAACGATATTCTATAAATGTAAAGATATGTTAAATCAGCAAATATGTTAAGGACACCAAAAACCAACCAACAACCATTATGGCTGACAATTATTCTACTACTACGGTGGAATAAACCGGAAGGTAGATTAATTCTCATGATTCCCGCATTGTGGGCGGTGTTTTTGGCTGCTGCGGGTAAACCGCCCTTACCCCTGGTGGGAGTGATTATTATCGGTAGTATCGCTACTAGTGCGGCTGGCTGCGTAGTTAATGATTTATGGGATAGAGATATTGACCCCCAAGTAGAGAGAACACGCAACCGCCCCCTTGCATCTCGCGCCCTTTCCGTTCAAATTGGTATTTTGGTGGGGATAGTCGCCCTGGTCTGTGCTGCTATTATCGCTTTTTATCTTAACCCTTTAAGCTTCTGGTTGTCTGTGGCCGCTGTTCCTGTTATTGTACTTTATCCCGGTGCAAAACGGGTATTTCCTGTTCCTCAATTGGTACTTTCTATTGCTTGGGGTTTTGCGGTTTTAATTAGTTGGAGTGCAGTTACAGGTAATATCACAGCACCAACCTGGTTACTTTGGGGGGCGACGGTACTATGGACCTTAGGATTTGATACTATTTATGCTATGAGCGATCGCCAAGATGATCAACGCATTGGTATTAATTCTAGCGCGTTGTTTTTTGGGAAATATGCTCCTACAGCGATCGCTATTTTCTTCATTGGTACTATTATTCTTTTGGCTGGAATAGGATTATTAGTTAATTTACACATTGCTTTTTGGATAAGTTTAATACTGGCTACTATGGGTTGGATTTGGCAAATTATCCGCTTACAAAAGCCAGAAATACCTAATTCTGCTTATGGGGAAATGTTTCGTCAAAATGTCTGGATTGGTTTTATAATTTTGGCAGGAATGATTATTAGTTTTTTGTAAATTTGTACTTAATTTAACCAAATAGAAATCTTCTTGTCAATCTTACCCAGGCTAGATTCAAAACTATCAGGACTACTGTTTTAAAGGTTGGGATATTAATCTACAAACTAGATGCAACCAACCCCATGAAGCAATCTATTTTTGCTAAACTCGCTACAATAATTTTACTGTCTTTTGGTAGTTTTGGTCTAGTTATTGGTGGTTTCTCGATTAGTAAAACTGCTAGTAATCACAAACAATTACAGTTAATTACTGACACATCACAATATCAAGAAATTCGTAATCACAAATGGGCTGATATTCAACAAATCCAACATTTTCCGACCCAAATTCCTACTAATGCTCAAGTTTTACAAATGGCTTATGCTTCGGGAGTAATTCCGGGAAGTAGTTCTTTACAAATTCGTCTCAAAGAACCGCCAGCAAAGATTAAAAACCTCCTCAGACAATACAAAAAAATCTCTCAACGTCAATATCAAGGTGGTAATACAAATAATCATATTAACCAACCCAACGGCGTACCAACAACGTTTTTTTATACTAGCGATTCAGAAACAGAAACCTTTCCTAGCAGTTATGAAATATTAGTATTAAAAGCCCAAGATAAAAGTCAACCCGGTTCAAAATGGAATCATGGTAATAGTTATGGTGTAGCCATTGATGTTTCATCTTCAGAAATTGTTTATTGGGCGGAAAAATGGTAAGAGAAGCTAGAATTAAATAGCTCTGACTGTAACCCATAAACCTGAAATAGGCTGATAATTTCAAGAAAGGATTTTTAACTAAGGTCGAGAAGGTCGAGAAAGTCCAAATATGTACCATTTTTCCCGACTGAGAAAAAAACCAATACCATCACTATTAGTACAAGTTAAACCTATTTTTTGAGATCCACACTTAAAACCACCTCCATTCCAATTACTTCCATAGTTTAAAACAGGTTTATTTTTATCAGCAATGGTATCAATAATACACAAAATTTCTGGTCTACCCCTCTCAGGTAATAAAAAACCTTGTCCCCACTCCAGTGGACAATATCCGGGATAGGGTTGGGGAGGTTTGGGTTGTAGTGAACTCATGATTTCACAGCGTAAAATATTTATTTCCCCTGGTACTCCTGGTATTAATTCACAAAAAGATTACCACTAGGAGACTGAAAACCTTTTGGCGCTGCTATACTTACCTGTGGTAATAAAGTCACCATTGTACCTGTCAGAAGCAATACTGCTAATTTCTTGATTTGTCTGTATCTGTACATGATTTATTTCAAAAAAAAATGGACTTTGTTAAATATCCGGTTATATTAATCTGACTGGAGAATATATAGTAACGTAAGTTGCTAGTTAGGGAAAATGTCATAATCAGGATATCCAAGATTAAAGGATGAACAGGATGAAAACAGAAAATTACTCACCAATTACCC
>OMJF01000178.1 GCA_900299285.1 Anabaena sp. 54
AAAGTCCACCTGCGTGGACTAACGAAAAATTAAGGATTTGAAACCTGCGTAGGCAGGTTTTGTCTGTGTAGATGTGATTTCTAATCGCCCAAATTAGACGTTTAAAACATCCTCTAATAGCTATCAAAAATAGTCAGAATAGTGATTTATATTTTTAGTTACTATTCTGACTTTTTATAAAATTAAAAAAAGCCAAATATCCAGTTTTTGGTATTACTGAAATTTTGACTTTTGTTGAAGTTATTTATCAAGAGAAAACAATTGTAGAGAATTTCTGCGCCAGATAATTAGGAAAAGATTGGTGAATAAACAAGTAACTGCTAGGGACAATAAGATATAAGTTGGTACCATGACCACACCAATCATAAACCAAGTATAAACGTGCAGCATCATGACACTGGCAAATAAACAGGCTAATCCTGTAGATACCCATATTTGACCCAGGGGACGATTCAGGAAGGCGAGGATCATCGTTAATAAGGTTGTTAAGATATTGGCTGGGACAAGAAAGGCACAAATGCCTATACAGTTGTTGCGGGAAAACTCAGCTAAGGTGTTGAGATCTAACATTGATTTTTGGGGATAATTGTCGGTGCTTATGATTAAGTTTTATTGTAATATTAAATTAATAAGATTATAATATATCAAAAGTGAGTAATCGCACCATTTATGTTACTTTTTTTAAAGAATTAGCTTTGACAACTAAATTTAAATTTATTCATGATAGAGACGCGGTATAAAACGTCTCTATAAGATTTTATCGGTGAGAAGGTGGAATTAACCCATCAAAATCACAGTATCAATAACGTGAATTACGCCATTATCTGCAACAATATCAGCGGCTAAAACTGTAGCATTTTTCACCTCAAAACCATCATCACAATTAATTTTAATAGGAGAACCTTCCACAGAAGTTACCGTACCGAGTTTCGCTAAATCATCCTTTGTGAACTTGCCAGGAACGACATGATAGGTTAAAATCCGTGCTAACTGGGGAAGATTTTGTAATAGAGTTGTAATTGTCCCAGGGGGCAATTTAGCAAAAGCATCATCAGTGGGTGCAAATACGGTGAATGGACCGGGACTTTTTAATGTTTCTACTAACCCAGCAGCAGACACAGCCGCTACCAAAGTTTTAAACGCATCCTTACTAACTGCAATATCAACAATATCAGCCATTAATTTTACCTCACCTTATATCTAGCAAAGGTTCTAGAAAATAGTAAATCATGTTTAAGTTTAATTAGCTACAATTCTGGTAAAATCTGACCTGATGATTTTTCTATACAGGATATGGTTAAGCGCACTTATGCAATATTGGGAACTGGTGCATTAGGGGGATTTTATGGTGCAAAACTGCAAAAATCCGGTTTAGAAGTTCACTATTTACTCAAAAGTGATTATCAACAGGTAAAAGAAAACGGTTTAATCATTAAGTCTAAAGACGGTGACTTTACCCTCGCCCAAATTAATGCTTATAACAATGTAGAAAAGATGCCACAGTGTGATGTGGTAATAGTATCATTAAAAACTACTCAAAATCAACTTTTACCAGATTTATTACCACCAATAATTAAAGATAATGGGACGGTATTAGTATTACAAAATGGACTGGATATAGAAACAGAAGTTGCGGAAATTGTGAATAATGTTAGCATTATTGGCGGCTTATGTTTTCTCTGTTCTAATAAAGTTGCACCAGGGCATATTCATCATTTAGATTATGGACAAATTGCTTTGGGTGAATATAGATCTAATTACCAATTAACTGGTATTACTCAAAAAATGCAAGAAATTAGGACAGATTTTGAAAATGCGGGCATAGCAATAGAACTATTAGAAGATTTACTATTAGGACGGTGGAAAAAATTAGTCTGGAATATTCCCTACAATGGTTTATCTGTGATTCTTAATGCGAGAACTGATGAACTAATGGCAGATATTCATACTCGACAGTTAGTAGAAAATTTGATGTGGGAAGTAGCAGCAGGGGCAAAAAGTACAGGCAGAATTATTCCTGAAAGTTTTATTCAAACCATGTTAGATTACACCATCAAAATGAAGCCTTATTGCACTAGTATGAAAATTGATTTTGATGAATGTCGTCCTTTAGAAGTAGAAGCAATTTTTGGCAACCCATTTAGGAAAGCCGAAGCGGGGGGTGTATATTTACAACAAATTCGCTGTTTATATCAACAATTGAAGTTTTTAGATATGAGAATGAGAAAATAAATTTTGAGTTTAACTAATTTAGGACTTAGGTACAAGTCACTGCATAATGAACCACGAGGAAAACAGAGTTTCTCCAGATATTTTACTAAATTGATCCTCTTTTGTAGTATAGTCGGCTGTAACAGTACCTTGGCGTGAGTTTTTCAGGAGTTAAAGAATGTCCATACCAGCAGACCCAGTTAAATTGATGAAGCAAGAAGTTGGCAAGGCGGCGGCCAATTTAGTAAAATCAGGTTCTATAGTCGGTTTGGGTACAGGTTCAACCACAGCCTACACAATTCAGTATTTAGGAGAACGACTCAAATCTGGAGAACTTGAGGATATTGTCGGTATTCCCACCTCATTTCAGTCAGAAGTTTTAGCAAAAGAGTATGGCGTTCCCCTGACTACTTTAGACGCTGTGGACCATATTGATATTGCTATAGATGGTGCGGATGAAGTAGATCCTCATAAAAACTTAATTAAAGGTGGTGGTGCGGCACATACCCGCGAAAAAGTTGTAGACTACTTGGCAAAACAGTTTGTTGTGGTGGTTGATAGTGGTAAACTGGTAGATAAACTGGGTTCTGTGTTTGCTGTCCCCGTAGAAGTCATTCCTATGGCGCTTACTCCTGTCACTAATGCTATTAAAGCGCTCGGTGGTAAGCCCATACTGCGTATGGGTGTGAAAAAAGCAGGACCAGTGATCACTGACCAAGGTAATATGGTTTTAGATGTGACATTTGATCAGATCGAAGATCCTGTAAATTTAGAAAAAACCCTGAATAATATTCCTGGTGTTTTGGAAAATGGTATTTTTGTCAATTGTGCAGATATCGTTCTTGTCGGTGAGGTTATTGACGGTAAACCTGTTGTGAGACAGCTTTAATTTTTTGATGTAATGGTGTAAGTTAATGGTTAGAAAAAAGGAAGAAAATAGTTTTTTAGTACCCTTTTTTCTAACTAATATTATTTATATGCTTGATACAGCAGTAAAAATTAAAGGACACTCCTGGAACTAATACTTGATCAACCGGATTTCCGTCCATATCCATAACTTAAAACTGCATATTATCGCCTTGGCATAACATCATCTAAACGCAGTTGCAGATCAGGTAAAATATGAGATTTAATAAACTCTCCTAAACGATATTTTTGCAAACTATAATCTTCACCAATTAATTGACAAACTGTAAATGTCGGCTGTTTTGGTTTACCAATAAAAACAACACCACCTAACCCCCGATAATCAACAATCCAATATTCAGGAATGCCTAATAAAGCGTATTCTTCAACTTTACGCGCATAATCTGTTTCCCAGTTCGTGCTAACAACTTCAACTACTAATTTAATTGATTGTGCTAAAGCAATAACTGGTTCATGTTCCCAAAAAGGTTCATGGTGCAGCACTGTTTCATCTAATACTACAATATCAGGACGGCGGGCTGTGGCCACTTCTGCTGTCATGACGGATCAGACAAGTACGAGGAATAAACCAGGGAAGTTTTTGGGCAATTATAGCAATACTTATTTGAGTAGCTATTTTACCCCCAACAGTTTCATGGGGTCCAGTTGGTTCGATATCAATCAGTTCTCCGTCTGCAAGTTCATAGTGGGGGTTATTACCGTATTGGATAATAAATTCTTCCAAGGTTAATGATTTTGTTAATGCTTGAACCATAAGTTACCTACATCTTTTGCTTGTTATGATTATATAGGATTCATATTGTAGTTTTTGATAAAAATTTAGGCGTTGTAGAGTGTGGTTTGATATTTGTTAAATAATCGTTATTTATTCCTAATTATTATTACTAACAATCTTGGGAACAACTAACACCTTATCAACCCTATTTCCGTCCATATCCATAACTTCAAACCGCATACCATCCCATTCAAAATGATCGGCGGCGGCGGGAATACGTCCTAAATGGGTGATGACAAAACCGCCTAATGTTTGATAATTTCCTCTTTCTTCAGTTTCTAATTCTTCGAGATCAAAAAGTTCTAAAAACTCTTCTATTCCTAACATTCCGTCTACTAACCAAGAACCATCTTCTCGTTGTACTGCTTGGGGTTCTTCTTGTCCTGGTTCTGCGGGAACATCGCCAACTATTTCACTCATGATATCATTGAGGGTAACTAAGCCTTGAATGACACCATATTCATCTACAACTAAAGCCATGTGGGTGATGGTTTGTTTGAATAATTCCAAAACTTTTAAACCGCGTGTACTTTCAGGGACAAATACAGGTTGACGTAATCCTAATGTTAGATCAAAAGGTTCATTGCGTAGACTTCTAGCTAATAAACCTGTGACAGGAATAATACCCAGAACATTATCTAATCCTTCTTGACAAACGGGATAGCGAGAATAACCGCTTTCTACCATTTTGTGGCGATTTTCTTCAGGGGAGTCGTCCAAGTCTAACCAAACTATATCAGGGCGGGGTGTCATTAGGTAGGTGACGGGGCGATCGCCTAACCGGAAAACTCTTTCTACCATGTCCTGTTCAGCTTCTTCAAAAGTTCCTGCTTCTGTCCCTTGTTCGATTAAAATTTTAATTTCTTCTTCTGTAACTTGGGGTTCTTCTGAAGGTGTAATTCCCAAAATTCTTAATACTAAATCTGTGGATGCACTCAACAGATAAACTATAGGTGAGGTGATTTTTGCTAAAGCCCGCATGGGAATAGCTACAAACGCCGCAATTTTTTCCGGGTTATTTAAAGCCAGACGTTTGGGTACAAGTTCACCGACAATTAAGGACAAGTAGGTAATGACTAAAACTACGATACCAAAGGCGATCGCATTACTATAATCTGCTAAAACTGGAATTAGATTGATATAAGCTTCTAATCGTTTGGCAATAGTCGCACCACCAAAGACACCATTAAGAATATTAATCAGTGTAATTCCTACTTGAACGATAGATAAGAAATGGTTAGGAGATTCAGCGAGTTTTAATGCTGCCCTGGCGTTTACATCTCCTTGGTTAGCTAACTGCTGTAGTCTGGCTTTGCGGGCTGAAACTATTGCCATTTCTGACATTGAAAACAGTCCGTTGGCAAAAATTAAGAGTGAAATGGTTAAGAGTTCAAAACTGATGGCAGACATTTTTAAAAGTTGTTGGTATAAAGAGTAAAGTTATACAAGTATTATCAATTTAGTTTATTTACACATTTTATTAGTATCCAGTATTTTAGGTGATTATCTAAACACTTTAAATATATACAAAGTTATAGAGGATTCATATTAGAGTTTTGAAATTTATTCTATTGTACCTGCTTTAGCGTATTATATCTATAATAAGCATTTGGTTTAAATATAGCACTTGGAAGGACAAATAAAACTAAGTAGGAAGAGTATTTCACCTCCTGTCTCCTGACTTCTGCTATATTTAGTTAATATTATTCAGCATTGACTAACAGAAATGAAATCTTTATTTTCCACAATATCAAAACAGATAGAATTACCTTTGCAATTAGTAATTGATCCAAATAAATTTACTTTTATTGACTTATTTGCAGGTATTGGCGGATTTAGAATTGCGTTAGAAAAACTAGGTGGTCAATGTTTGGGTTATTCTGAAATAGATAAACAAGCTATGAAAGTTTATCAACAAAATTTTATTAGTTATTTAAATCAAAATGAGATTGCATTAGGAGATATTACAAAAATCAATCAACTGCTTATCAATGTTGATCTAATAGTTGGTGGTGTACCTTGTCAACCCTGGTCAGTTGCAGGTCGTTTAAGAGGTTTTGAAGACCCAAGAGGTCAATTATGGTTTGATGTGATTCGTTTAGTTAATCAAAGCCAACCCAAGGCGTTTATATTTGAAAATGTCAGTGGATTAGCAAATCCTAAAAACCGCGATAATTTAGAATTAATTTTAAGTGAATTAACACATATAGGATATTGTGTAAAATGGAAAGTTTTAAATGCTTATGATTTTGGTGTACCACAAAATAGAGATAGAGTTTTTATTGTGGGAATTAGAAATGATTTAGAGAAATCTCAAGAATATAAATTTCCTCATCCTTTAAATATTCACCCTAAGCTGGTAGATATTTTAGATGAACTTAAAAATATCAAATATGTTGAAAAACTTAAATTCGATGCAGATACTTTATTCAAAGGTGCGATTCCACCATCAAAAACCCGATTTCAAAAAGATGATGAATTAAATGATTTTTTTATTTTCTCAGATTTGCGAAATGGACATACAACAATTCACTCTTGGGATATTATAAACACCAGTGATAGAGAGAAAATGATCTGTTTAACTCTTCTGAAATATAGAAGAAGTAAAAAATATGGAGAAAAAGACGGTAATCCTTTATCATTAGAAAACTTTAAAGAAATAATATCTGATATAGATATAAATGAGTTACATGAATTAGTTAAAAAACAAATATTACGATTAACTCCTGACCATAAGTATGAATTTGTTAACTCTAAAAATATGACTGGTATTAATAATATTTATCGGATTATTTTACCTACTGCTGATGTTTTCCCAACCTTGACTGCTACTGGTGCAAAAGATTATATTGCAACAGTATCTATTCATGGAAATCATCCAGAACATTATAAAACTCTGTTTTTAGAAAAAATTTATCGTCCTAAAAAATATATACCACTCACTGCAAAACATGCTTGTAAACTGCAAGGTTTTCCTATAGATTTTGAATACCATCCGAAAAATGAGGTAGCTAAAAAGCAATTTGGTAATGCTGTTCCTGTACCTGTAGTTGAGTATGTCGCTAAAGAATTATTGAAAATTATTTAATATAGCAGCAAGTAGGAGAAAAAAATTTGAGTTTGTATCTCATTCAACTCCATACCCCTTATATAAATTACTTGGGATAAAAAATGTCATGAAATTCTCCTGCAAAATCTTCTTGTCCTAGTTCAACAAAAAGTGATTTTAATTCTTCAAATGTATTTTCACTTCCAGAACCAAAATCCCAAAATTCATTTTCAACCCATATATCTTGACTAATATCTAAAGGAGAACTAGATAACTTACTTTTTTGCTCTTCATACCAAGATTTTGTAAAAGGATTAAAGGGAATAGCAATAGCAGCTTCTAAATCAGTATTAGGATTTTTAGCAAAGCTGTAAGCAAACCATTCAAGCATTTGTTTGTTAAATTTCTTGAAATCACCTAGATTTGGTTGAGCAGTTTTAATGTCAAATAGATAATTAACTCCGTCTTTAAACAAATGAATATCAACCCCAGTTCCCTTTGGAGGAGATACATATTGAGTAATATTTTCAGGATTAGTTTTTAAAGCAGCATTTTTTAGTCTTTGTATACATTCTTGTGTTAAAATTGTATTTTTATTAGGTTTTTTCTCACGTTCATCAACTAATTTATCTAATTCATGCTGTAAAATTTGCGGAAATGGATTTGGTACTAATATTTCCTCTTGGATGATTGTAAATCCATTTATTTCAGCTAAAGTTTTAGCTATAGGTTCCCAAAAAGTTGTTCCTAAACTTGTTTCCAAACCACCGATTAAAGATCGTATTCGTCTTTGATTAGGAAAAGAAAAATATCATCTAATACTTGATACTTTCTTTTTTTTGAATTTTTAAAAAATCTTCTAATTGAATTTTTAAGATTTTCTTTAATTATCTGTTTAAGGTACTTATCCATAATTTAATTTACTGATGGTCTACAGATTATAGCCGACATTTTGTGGTTTATAGTTAACACAGATGAAATTTACATAACATCATCAGTTGATTAGTGTAAACTTATAAGACTATTGAATTTACTGCTAGAGATCCTCAGTACCAAATCTGACGTAATTGGTTGATAATTGTTAAGATAGTACAGATAACGCAGTGAAGAGGGTAGTTAGTGCATCAATATAGTGATGAAACTCGCACTATAAGAGAGTTTTACCCATGACTTCCAATTCCCAACTTCTGTTAAGTATATAAGTTTATGGCCTTTTCTTCTATTGTCCGTGCTTTGTCCCGATCTTTGCTGACTGCAGAACTCATAACTAAACTCAACAAACAACAGGAACTGCGGTTAAATGGGATTTCTCGTCTTCCCAAGGGACTGGTAGCTTCAGCATTAGCAAGTTATGAAGATCAGAATTTGTGCGTGGTTTGTGCCACTTTAGAGGAAGCTGGACGGGTTTTCGCCCAAATGGAAGCAATGGACTGGAAAACTGTTCATTTTTACCCCACTTCCGAAGCTTCTCCCTACGAACCCTTTGACCCTGAAAATGAGTTGAGTTGGGGTCAAATGCAGGTTTTAGCTGATTTGGTTAATAGTCAGTCGTCAGTGGTCAGTGGTCAGTTGCCAAAACAAAGAACTGCCATAATTGCTACTGTAGGCGCATTACAACCACATTTACCACCTCCAGAGGCGTTTAAATCATTTTGTGTGATTTTAGAAAAGGGCATGGAATTTGATTTAGATGGGTTTGGGGAAAAAATCACGATTTTGGGATACGAACGAGTTCCCCTAGTGGAAACCGAAGGGCAATGGAGTAGAAGGGGAGATATTGTGGATGTGTTTCCGGTGTCCTCCGAGTTGCCTGTGCGCTTAGAATGGTTTGGCGACGAAATTGAACAAATTCGGGAATTTGACCCTTCTACCCAGCGTTCTGCCTTGGATAAGGTGGAAAAAATTACTCTCACCCCGACAAGTTTTGCCCCAATTATTAACACAGCACTTGCAGAAAATATAGAAACGTTTCATGACACCTCTATACAAGAAGGAAGTCGGCGCTTTTTGGGATTAGCCTTTACAAAACCCGCTTCATTACTGGACTATTTACCACAAAATACCCTTGTTGCCATTGATGAGTTAGAACAATGTTATGCTCATAGCGATCGCTGGCTGGAAAATGCTCAAAGTCAATGGTCATTGGTCAGTGGTCAGTTATCAGTTGAATTACCGAAAATTCATCGCAATTTTGATGAGTGTATAGCAGAAATTAGTAATTTTAAAAAATTATATTTATCGGAATTATCAGAAGAAAATAGTGGTTTGAATTTAGGGGGTAGACCTTTACCCGTTACACCTCATCAATTTGCTAAATTAGGGGAGACAATCAGAAAAGAACGCGATCGTAATTTTGCAATTTGGATAATTTCGGCTCAACCTTCCCGTTCTGTTTCTCTGCTCCAAGAACATGATTGTCCTGCCCAGTTTATCCCTAATCCCCGCGATTATCAAGCTATTGATAAACTACAAATTAATCATACACCAATTGCTCTAAAATATTCGGGTTTAGCAGAATTAGAAGGGTTTATTTTACCTTCTTTTCGGTTAGTAATTGTCACTGATAGAGAATTTTATGGACAACATTCCCTAGCTAATTTTGGCTATGTCCGTAAACGTCGTCAAGCCACATCTAAACAAGTTGATCCTAACAAATTACGTCCAGGGGATTTTGTAGTTCATCGTAGTCATGGAATTGGTAAATTTGTGAAATTAGAAAGTTTAACAATTAATGAAGAAACCCGTGATTATTTAGTAGTACAATATGCAGATGGTTTATTAAGAGTTGCTGCTGATCAAGTTGGTTCTTTATCCCGATTTAGAACCAATGCAGATAAACCTCCAGAACTGCATAAAATGTCTGGAAAAGCTTGGGATAATACTAAGAATAAAGTTCGCAAAGCGATTAAGAAATTAGCAGTAGATTTGTTAAAATTGTATGCAGCGCGATCGCAACAACAGGGTTTTTCCTATCCCCAGGATATGCCTTGGCAACAAGAAATGGAAGATTCTTTCCCCTATCAACCTACCACAGATCAACTAAAAGCGGTACAAGATGTAAAACGGGATATGGAAAGTGAAAGACCCATGGATAGGTTAGTATGTGGAGATGTGGGTTTTGGTAAAACTGAAGTTGCAATTAGAGCGATTTTTAAAGCTGTCACCGCAGGAAAGCAAGTGGCACTTTTAGCACCAACGACAATTTTAACTCAACAACATTATCACACAATTAAAGAACGATTTGCACCTTATCCAATTAATATAGGTTTACTAAATCGGTTTCGTAGTGCAGAAGAAAAACGCAATATTCAAAAACGTCTCGCAACGGGGGAATTAGATATAGTTGTCGGTACACATCAATTATTAGGAAAAAGTGTACAATTTAAGGATTTAGGACTTTTGGTAATTGACGAAGAACAAAGATTTGGAGTTAATCAAAAGGAAAAAATCAAAAGTCTGAAAACTGAAGTTGATGTTTTAACTCTTTCCGCTACCCCTATTCCTAGAACTTTATATATGTCATTATCAGGAATTAGGGAAATGAGTTTAATTACCACTCCACCTCCAACTAGAAGACCAATTCAAACCCACCTCGCACCCCTAAAACCGGAAATTGTTAGAACTGCAATTCGTCAAGAATTAGATCGAGGTGGACAGGTATTTTATGTAGTTCCTAGAGTTGAAGGAATTGAAGAAACAACAACAAAATTGCGAGAGATGATACCAGGAGGAAGATTTGCGATCGCTCATGGTCAAATGGACGAAAGTGAGTTAGAATCAACTATGCTGACTTTCGGAAATAATGACGCGGATATTCTTGTTTGTACGACAATTATCGAATCTGGTTTAGATATTCCGCGAGTCAATACAATTTTAATTGAAGATGCTCACCGTTTTGGTTTATCTCAATTATATCAATTACGTGGACGGGTAGGACGCGCCGGAATACAAGCTCACGCATGGTTATTTTACCCCAAACAAAGAGAATTATCTGATGCCGCCAGACAAAGATTAAGAGCAATTCAAGAATTTACTCAACTCGGTTCTGGATATCAATTAGCAATGCGAGATATGGAAATTCGCGGGGTGGGTAACTTGCTAGGTGCTGAACAATCTGGTCAAATGGATGCAATTGGATTTGATTTGTATATGGAAATGTTAGAAGCAGAAATTCGAGAAATTAGAGGTCAAGAAATACCCAAAGTTGAAGATACCCAAATTGACCTTAATCTTACTGCATTTATTCCTTCAACATACATTACCGATCCCGATCAAAAAATGAGTGCTTATCGTGCTGTTGCTACAGCAAAATCTAAATATGAATTAAAACAAATCGCCGCCGAATGGACTGATAGATATGGTACTATCCCCGTACCAGCAAATCAATTATTGCGCGTGATGGAATTAAAACAATTAGCCAAAAATCTGGGATTTAGTCGCATTAAACCAGAGAATAAACAGCATATTGTTTTAGAAACACCCATGGAAGAACCAGCTTGGAATCTATTAGCAGAAAAGTTAACTTCAAACATGAAATCTCGGTTTGTTTATTCTCCACAGAAAGTAACAGCAAGAGGTTTAGGAGTCTTTAAAGCAGATCAACAATTGCAAACTTTAATAGATACTTTTATGAAAATGCAAGAAGCAATTTCAGAAACTCCTTGAGTTTGATTTTGGAGGTTGGGTTAAGCAACAGCGCAACCCAACAATTACCTTATTTTGATTTGTAGGTTGGGTTAAGCGACAGCGCAACCCAACAAAAATATTAATTATCTTGAGTTTCCTTTAATCATATTGCTGATTTTCTGTACTTTATTTTGTTTGTAA
>OMJF01000179.1 GCA_900299285.1 Anabaena sp. 54
ATATTTGTCAATGATACTAGTAGCATGATTAACTATATTTTGATGGGTAATCATTACTCCTTTGGGTTTACCAGTTGAACCAGAAGTATAAATTACATAGGCTAAATTATCTGGTTTTATTGCACTACTTGGTGTTTCTATATTTTGCTGAGAAATGATTGTTAAATCTGTATCTAATAAGATAATTTTCCCTTGATATGGGGTAAAGGGTGAACTAGGGGAGGTTAATAATTTTTCTTGGGTTAAAATGATCGAAACTTGAGAATCATCTAAGATATCTGCTAATCTTGCTTGAGGATATTTGGGATCTAAAGGTAGATAGGCACCACCAGCTTTAAGAATTGCTAAAATGGCTATTAATATATCTAAAGAACGTTCTAAATACAATCCTACTAATACTTCTGATGTCACACCACAATTTTGTAAATAATTAGCTAATTGGTTAGCTTTTTGGTTTAATTGAGTATAGGTTAATTGTTGATTACCAAATTTAACTGCTATAGCATCTGGTGTTTTTATAACTTTTTGGGCAAATAATTCATGAATACAAAAAGATTCAGGATAATCTTGCTCTGTATTGTTCCATTTTTCCAAAATTTGCTGTTGTTCAAATGCTGAAATTATAGGTAATTGATTAATAGGTATTTCTGGGTTATTAACAATTCCATTTAACAAGGTTTGCAAATTTTCTGTCATTCCGGTGATAGTTTTCTGGGTAAATAAATCACTGCTATACTCCCAAGCACCAATTAATTCTGTACCCCTATCTTCTATGATTAAAGATAAATCAAATTTTGAAGTTGAATGTTCTCCTAAAAAAGGTTGTAAAGTCAGTCCTGGTAGTTGTAATTTGTCTGTGAGTGAATGCTGAAGATCAAATAATATTTGAAATACAGGATTGTAACTCAAGTTGCGTTGTGGATTTAATGCTTCTACTACTTGATTATAAGGGATATCTTGATAATTATGAGCTTCCGTAGCTACTTGACGAACTTGGTTGAGAATTTCCCTAAAGCTGGGATTTCCAGTGAGTTTAGTTCTCAAAACTACAGTATTAACAAAATAGCCGATTAATGATTGTATTTCCTGACGATTTCTACCGGCCATAGGAGAACCAATTAAAATATCATCTTGACCACTGTAGCGATAGAGTAGAATCACAAAAGCCGCTAACATGGTCATAAATAATGTAGCGTCTGACTGTTGGGTTAATGTTCTAATTTTTTGGCTTAAATTGCTATTAATTGAAAATTCCCAAATACCCCCGCGAAAAGATTGAATTGGGGGACGAGGTTTATCTGTCGGTAATTCTAATAATGGTGGTATGTCTGCTAATTGTTGTTTCCAGTAATTTAGTTGTTTTTCTCTAATTTCTGAAGTAAATTTTTGTTTTTGCCAAATTGCATAGTCAGCATATTGAATTTGTAAATCTGGTAATGGTGATTTATTTCCTGCTAAATAAGCTGTATAAAGTGTAGATAATTCTTGTAATAAAATTCCTGTTGACCAACCATCAGAGATAATATGGTGCATATTTAAAAGCAAAACATAGGAATTTTGATTGAGTTGATAAAGTGTAGATTGGAATAAATCATCTTCACTTAAATTGAAAATTTTATCAGTTTCTTGATTAATTAGTCGTTCGACATTTTGTAATTGTTGTTTAGCGGGAATTTGCTCCAAGTTAATCACTTGCAAGCTAATATTAATTTCTGGTCTAATTACCTGTAAATTCTTAGCTTCTATTTGTTGAAAATTGGTACGTAAAATCTCATGTCGTCTGACAATTTCTGTAATTGCTTGTTCTAAAACTGATATATTTAAACTACCACTAATTTGTAATGCAAGAGGCATATTATAAGTGGTATTATCCTGAATTTGGGATAAAAATAAGAGTTGTTCTTGACTAAAAGATAGAGGTGCTGGTTCAGAGTTGGGACGAGGAAGAATAATTTCTGTTTGGAGATTAATACCTTTTTTATTGAGGAGGAGTTTGAGTAAATCGCGTTTCTGGTTAGTTAAAGAATTTTCTGTGCTAGTCATGAGATGTTGTAGTTAAAAGTGAATTAAGTTGTTAGTTTTAAAAATCAAGATGAAGGGGGATAAATCCCTCACTAACAAGTTAGTTGGAAGATCCAGAAGTAACTGGTTCGGGAAAGGTTGTTACTGTTTGATTTACATCTACAATTATATCTATATCTGGTAATTCTTCTTCTACTGATCTTAACCGGGGAGAAAGATAAGCCAAGGAGGTAGAGGTCATGGTGAGAATTCCTAATAGGATTAACAGAAGACTCATGCCCCGACCAGGACCAACACCAATAATTTGTCCAATGGTATTAGTTAAGAAATTGTCACCGGACATTAAAGGTTCAAAAACTTTTTCTGCTAAAGGACCAACAATGATGTAACCTAAAGGGTAAAGAGAAAATTCTATAGCATCTTTCATAGCAAATACTCGCCCCTGAACATTGATATTTACTTTTCTTTGAAAGATTGCTTGTATAGGACTGGAAGCAAAGTTGGAAATGACAAAATATAGACAAATTGAGACGGTAAATAGAATTAAAGAGGGAGTTAAGCCAGAGATAAATACAAGTATGCCACCAATAAAAGTAGAAAGACAAATAATATCTATACTGCGCTCGAAATTTCCCCAAATACTAACTAATAAACCCCCGATTAGCATACCAGAACCAAAAATAGAAAGGACAGTTCCTAATACATTAACAGAACCATAAGTTAATACTAAAGGGGTGGTAATGACGTGAATTCCACCAACGGTAAATATGGATAAAGCTGATAAAAACATTAATCCTAATAAACCAGGTCTTTGTGTTAAATATTTCCAACCATAAGTTATATCTTCTAAAAATGAAATTGGTGGAACTGATTCGTTAGAGGTTTTAATTTCTGGAAATCGCAAAAACATTAAAGGAACAATGGCAAAAAATAAGGTAATAAAATCAATAACTATAATGCCTTGTAAATGAATCCATCCTAATAATAAACCCCCTAAAGGTGGTGCAATAATGCGGGCTGCACCATGTAAAGCATTCATCATACCATTAGCACGATTTAGGTGTTTTTGTGGTACTATCACGCTATTGGTAGTCATGTAAGCAGGATGTAAAAAGGCTAAACAAGCAGAACTGAAAGTATTAGCTAAATAAATATGCCATACTTCTAATTTACCAGATATAAATAAAGCAGCGATCGCTAATGTTCCCAAACTTCCGCACATATCACTAATAATCATTGTCCACCGCTTATCCCAGCGGTCTATAAATGTACCAGCTATAGGTGAAATTAACAAAAACGGTAAGGTATTAAATAAGGTGATTAAGGCAAATTGTGTGACTGAACCCGTACGTTCATATACCCAAACATCCAAAGCAAAAGCGGTAATACTAGAACCGATAAAGGTGATTACTTGTCCTAACCAGATAATTAAAAACAGCCGCATTTCGCGGATTGTGGTTATTGCTGTGGTAAACATGGTGTATAAGTAATAAATTGGCAATATTCTTATTATACAATAACAGGTGAATTTTTTTTATTACTGTGTCGAAGTTATAAACAAACTTCTTCGTATTCTTCTGATGTATTAATAGTTTCAGCAGACGTTACTGCCCAATGCAGTATATCAAGTTTATGGGCTAAAGTGGCTACAGTAGGAGACGCAAATAAACTTTGCAGAGATAGCTCAATAGCAAAAGTATCACGCAACCGAGAAATTACCTGGCCAGCTAAAAGAGAATTACCTCCTAATTCAAAAAAGTTGTCCTCAACACTCAAAAGAGAGATGTTTAAAACTTGTTGCCAAATTTGAGCAATTTTCTGTTCTAGTTCGTTGCGGGGTGCTATATAATCAATTGTTTCCTGACGAATATACTGCCGTATTAATTTGTCTTTGTCAATTGCACCATTTGTAGTTAGGGGCATTTCTAAAAGTTGTACTAATTTACAAGTGCAACTAGTACCAAAACTGTCGTTTATTTGCCAGTACTGTAATTTTATATCGGTCGAATTAGTAGTAAAATAAGCGGTTAACGTTTGTAAATTTTCAGATGTCATTAACCAACGACGAATATTAGGACTATTACCATCTAAACCAACAAATAACTGTGTTTGATTATGGTGCAAACTGGCAAACATAGAAGCGATAGCTTGAGAACAAGACATAGCAGAAAACCCCTTGGTATTCATGAGATTTTGAATCTCATAACCCTGACTCATACCTATATCATTCCACATACTCCAAGCAAAACAATAACTATTTAATGTACTGTGAAATTGTTGATATTGGGAAAAACGATCAATAAAACTATTGGCCGCAGCATAAGCACCTACAGCAGTGCTACCAAAAAAGCCATGTAAAGAAGAAAAATTGATAAAAAAGCTGTGGCTATGATTTTTAATCAATTGGTGTAATGTCCAAGTTCCTAACATCTTAGGAGTTAACATAGCTAATAATTTTTCTGGGCTTTCTTCTAATACTAATTTTTCATAAAATATCCCAGCTAAATGAATAATACCATCCAATTTTTGACCCCAATTTGCTTCAGATTTGGACAATATCGACTGCAACTGTTTTAAATCGCAAATATCAGCAGCTTCATAGGTAATTTCTCCCTCAAGCTGCTCTAGTTCTTGATAAGCTTGTAGACGTTGGGAAATAGGATCTTTTTTTTGTAAATGCAAATCCCAGGTACTTTTTTCTGGTAAGGCAGTTCTACCAATTAATAATAGTCGAGCTTGATAATTCTTCAACAAGTATTTAGCAATTTCTACTCCTATACCTCCCAGTCCTCCACTCAATAGATAAGTTCCACCTCGCTGAAAAGGAATTGGCTGTTTAGGTTCATTGAGCAATTCTACTTTTTGCAAGCGAGTCACAAAACGTCCCCCATTTCTATAGCCTACTTCTCGTTCTTTGCTAGATATTTGTAGTTCTTGAAGAAGATAATCACCATTTTTTTCGACTTCCTCAAAAGTTAAATCAATGTGACGACAATTTAACCAAGGTAGTTCTTGAGGAATGGTTTTTAGCAGTCCCAAAACTGGAGACTTTTCATAAGCTATTAAGTCAGTTGATAAAATAGACTGAACGTAACTAGAAACAAATAGTAACTTAATTTGATGGTCAACTTGATGTTGAGAAATCTTAACTTTAGCTAAAGCTTGAACCAGGAATAATAAACTATATATACCTGGTGTTTGCGCTTGTTTAATAGCCTCTAAACTTGTGACTTCCCCAGTATATTGTTCATAAGTCCATAGGTGGATAATTTGCCCAAGGATGATCTTATTATCTGCTAAAGAGTTCAATAATAACTGATAATGTTCTGCTTTTTGGGGATCTATTTGATAGGATAAATTATTGATTTTTAGAAAATCTTCACCAGATAAAACAGTTATATATGGCAGATTATATTCAGATAATCTATGAGAGATATATTCTCCTAATCCAGAATTATCAGTAAAGACTAAAGTAGAATTGGTTATGTTCAGAGTATCATGGTTAATTATCGGGCTTTTTTGTTGCCAAACTTGCCGATAAAACCAATCGGGAATAGTATGAGAATTACCCAACAAGATATCAACTTGTTTAATAATTTTTTGAAATTCACCACTATGAAAACGCTGACCTAGTTGAGAGCGTTGAATCTTACCAATGGCAGTTTTAGGAATAATTTCTTTAGCGACTGGAATTAGATAATCTGGATTAATTCCCACTTGTTTAACTACCTGGGTGCGAATCTCTTTCAGGAGATTAAATAGGGCATCATCAACTTTTTCTGTATGAAAGAATATTGCTAATCTATCGGTATTGCTATCATTTAATCGCACAGCACAAGCAGCCGTATAAGAAATTTCTACTCCTTTAACTTCCTCTAGAGCAGTTTCGATTTCATGACAATAATAATTGACACCATTAATAATAATAGTTTCCTTAGCTCTGCCAGCAATTACTAAATGTCCATGACTAATAAATCCTAAATCACCAGTATCAAACCAACCATCTTCAGTGAAAGATTCCTGGTTTGCTTGGGGATTTTGATAGTAACCAGATGTGACAGATGCACCTTTTACCTGCAATTGTCCAACTGTTTCTTCCTCAACTATCTGGTTTTCAGCATTGACAATTCGCATAGCAAATCCGGGAATAGGCGCTCCCACTTCCACAAATTTTTGTTTATCTGTGGTTGAACTCAACAAGAAGCTGTGAGAATAAGTCACTCCTGAAGATGTCTCAGCCATTCCCCAGACTGGTTGCATAGCTGTGGTAGGGAGTTGATAAGATATAAGCAACTCTAAAAATCTTCGGGCTGTCTTGGGAACTATGGCTTCACCGGCATTAATCATGAATCGTATTGAAGACAAATCCCATCTAGTAACGGACTTATTCAAAAGCTTTTCTAATTGATAATTGATCAGACCATAAGCGAAATTAGGAGCCCATGTAATCGTAGCTCGATAGTGATCAATCCAATCCAACCATTTTGTTGGTTCTTGCAGAACTAATTCTGTCGGTCCATAGATTTGCTGACAACCTATATAAACACTTTTAATATGGCACATGACTATTGGCGCAGCATGGTCTAGGGGAAGCCAATTTAACCAAACATCATCTGGTGTAAGATTATTAATTGCAGCAATACCAATACAACCACTAATCAAACTGCGATGATTTTGCATCACAGCTTTAGGTGTACCGGTACTACCAGAAGTTAAAAACAAAATTGCTAAGTCTTCTGGTTGACTGTGATGAAAATTGGCATCTGGTTCACATTTGTGAAGGTTGTCAATAATTTCCAATTGAAAGTTTTCTAAATTGAAAAGTTTCGACAAATCACTAATTTTAGGAGATAAAGAAGCACTTGTTAGTACCAGGGGTTTGTCCAGCATTTCCCAGATTTTCTGGAGTTTCCTGGTAGTGTTGTTTATTTGGTTGTAGTTTGGGGAGATGGATATTGGTACTGGCACAAATCCCCCTAATATACAACCCCATAAAGCAGATATAAAATCTTGATTGTCTTCCAATTGAAAAATTATTTTATCTTGAGGTTTAAGTCCTAACTTTCTCAACCCAGTTAAAATCCTTAGGGCTTGTTGCCATAATTCTTGATAAGATTGGATTTTTTCTGAGCCATCAGATTGAATATAAATAATATTATTACTAATATTATTATTTGATTTCTGAGCGGTTTTTTCTAGTAATTCTCCTAAGGTTTGGGGAGCGTCTTGAGGATAGTTTAAAGGTTCTCCATGACTAATAGCTAGTTTTTTGGTTTCTAGCAATTGTTGATGTTCTCTGTTATTGCTGGATAAAGTTTTTTGTCCGTGAGTTTGATGATTTTCCGAGTTAATAACTGAAATTTCTGGTAATAAATCTGTTAAATGCAGGGCAGGAATTTTCTTAACTTGTGGTTCGACTATGACGGCAACCCGATCAATTTCTGCCATTGACTCCAGTTGTTTTTCTACATTAGCAATTAAGTGAGAATCAATCACAGCTAATTTCATTAGAGCAACTTCATCTATCTGCCCTGTAACTGTTAAGGGAATACTAGAAACAGGAACGTAGGTGTTTGGTATTATTGGCAATAAAGATGTCGGTAAATTATTTTGTAGTTGGGATTTAATTTGTTCTGGGGATAGGCGTACACTAGAAACGATATAAGCAGTTAATTGAAATTGACCATTTTGGCCTTTTTTGCTGACTACAGCACAGTCTTCAATGAGAATATTTCTTAATAAAGCTGATTCAATAACTGAGATATGTTTGCTGATTTCTGGACTATTAATTGACTGATTCATAGAGTTAATATTATTGATGTTAAACATTGCTAAAAATCTCCTGACAACTGATTTGATTACTTGCTAATAGCCTGAAGTATGGAGTTAGCCATTTAAATGGCACTGTAACCACCATCTACCATTAAAATTGCACCTGTGACATAGGTAGCAGCGTCGGAAGCTAGAAAAATCACCGGACCTACTAATTCTGTTGGTTCACCTCTTCGCTGCATGGGAATTTTTATTTTTAAATGTGCTTGATCTTGCTCTGGAGGTAAACGAAATTTTTCCGTACCTTCCATAATATTATTGATATATCCGGGGGCAAAAGCATTAACACGAATCCTATCATTTGCCCATTCTACTGCAAGCGATCGCACTAACTGATTTACACCTCCTTTGGCCGCAGTATAAGCAGCACAACCAGAGATACCAATTACACCAGCTATGGAAGAATTCATAATAATTGATCCACCTGTACCTTGTGCCATCATTTGTTTAGCTGCTAATTGAGAACAATTAAAATACCCCTTTAAATCAACATTGATAATTGCATCCCATTCCTCTTCTGCTAAGGAAATGAAAGGTTTGATAATATCAATTCCCGCATTGCAAACTAAAATATCCAAACGGTTGTAATAATTAACAGTTTGCTGAATTAAATTTTGGCAATCTTCACGTTTAGTAACATCAGTTGTTAAGGCTATAGCGTCCCCTCCTGCTGCTTGAATAATTTTCGCTGTTGCTTCTGCTTCTATTTGTTTAATATCAGCAATTACTACTTTGACACCCACAGCAGCTAATCCTTGAGCAATCGCTTTACCAATTCCTCTAGCAGCACCTGTAATAATAGCAACTTTACCCGTTAAATCAAA
>OMJF01000180.1 GCA_900299285.1 Anabaena sp. 54
TAAAATAAAATAATTGCTCAATAGATTATGAACGGAAAAAAGAGCGAATAATAGTAAAAGTTTCGCTCTTTCTTCTGCTAAATTTTGGAGAATGAAAACGCCCTGCAAAGGAAGGGGGGTAAATCAAAACCTCTCTCCTTGCAGGAGAGAGGTTTACCAGAATAGATATGGGTAGAAATTAACTAACAATTTCTCGCCGATACCTAACGAATCTACAACTTAGCGTAACTATGTCCTACATAACCAGATGCGGTAGTTGTAATTGTTTGATTCTTGTCACCAGACTGCCATTGAATACTGTTCTGATCAAAAGAATTACCATCACCACGGCGTAGACATTTCCACTCAATAGATGTAGCTGATGGCAAGTTACTTACAACACCTGTCCATACTGGTTGCTTAGGTCCAAGAACGTTTTTACTCGGATCGCTGATGTAGTTATAGTAAATATTTGGATCAAGTTTAACTGCCTTAGCTGGATCCCAATTTCCTAACTCTGGAATATTTCCTGCTACATAGATACTCTGACCATTTTTGGTAAACCCACCATCACAGACAAAGTTAACCGATGTTGTTGCGGTAATAGGTTCAAGGCTAAAAGAGAAGGTTTTTTGTTGACTGACCGCTATCTTGTCAGACTTTGCTAACACCAGATTATGCCCAGCATTATACCAACCGCTACTTGCTGCATCAAATTCCTCTTGAGAATTTTGTTGAGGCAATGCTTGATCATTCAGCTTCACAGATGTCGCTTTAGCATCCTTAACCACCAGTTTGACAACATTTGCGCGGTTCATAACAGCACTTGGATATGCTGTTGTCACAGTCTCAGTCCCTTTAAGATTCACAGCAGGATCAATTATCACTTTGACTGTGTTATCCCTTTGGTTTTGGGAAATAGCTGTTGTGCGGTACTCATAGAATGGACGGCCATTATTCTCATAGTTGAGAGTTAAACCATCATCTTCATAGAGGGTGAAATCGGAAGCAGTTTCATCCGCATAAACATTAACAATTAGTTCATCATGTTTAGAACCATCAGTGCGATGACCAAAGGCATCCTTGGTCTTGTCATCCACATACATTTGAGGCAATATTGCGCCTGCCTTGACGAAAGCGGGTAATCGGAAAATACCATCCCGATAGGTAGGTACATTTTTGATAGTTTCCCCTTTGCTGTCAACCCATTCCTGAGAATAGTAATTAATCCACTCTCCTGCGGGTAAATATACATTACGCTCGTACTCACCATGCTTGGAAACCATGCCCACAAGAATGCCACGACCAATCAACTTTTCATTGCCAACTTGTCTTAACTTCTCATCGTTTTGATAGTAGAACAATGGTGGGGGAATCAAAGGTTCACCCTTGAGGTAAGCACGATAACCCAGAGAATAATAGTAGGGAAGTAACTCATAACGCTGGTGGATATTAGCGAGGTTACTTTCCTTTTTACCTATGTAATTGGGTGAAGTTTCGTAACAGGGCGGTTGTCTCTTGCCAAGATTCCAGGCACAGCTAAGATTATCAGGAGGGCTATTAAACTCATTATCTGTATGAGGACGCACAGGAACATCAAACCAACTAGCATAAGCAAACCACTGAGTGTACAACTCATCCTGATAGGCCGTATTAAATTGGGTTTTTGTGTTACCTGGCATGACTTCTCGACGGAAACCACCAGTATCTGTTCCATAGTAGTCAATACCGGAAAATGACATTTGCATTTGGGCATTAGCATGACTAGATAAAGACTCCAGGTTGGAAGCAATATCTCCTGACCACATTGCTGTACCGAATCTCTGAGTTCCAGCAGCACCAGAACGGGTAACAATAAAAGGACGGGGATTAGTTACACCTAAATCATCTGTTTTTCCCTTATTGGAGAAGTAGCCATCCCAAATAGATTTATTCCACAGGAAGTTGTGCAGATTATGAATGTCTGCGTGTTGGTTCTTCTTGATGCCATCAGCAGTAGTTTCCACACCTTCGTAGCAACCACTTGCATCAAATGTTTCAGGTTCTCCCAAATCAGTCCAGTGGGCATTAATGCCTTTTTGTACCAGATTTGGATAGCGACGATTATTGTGAAACCATTCGCCTGCTTTGGGATCAGACCAGTCAATCATTCTGCCTTTGCCCCAAAAACCAGTGATATTTTCATTTGGAGACTGATTTTCAGGATCACATTTGCCATTAGTTCGGTTATAAACTGTCAAGTTTCCTGGCATCTTTTTCAAGCCATTCAATTCGTCAATAGAGTTAGCCAAATAGGATTCTTCAATGGCAGTCAGGCGAATATCGTCTTGATCGTACTCTTTAATTTTCTGCGATGGTTCCGGGAAAGAATAGGGATTGTTTTGCGTCAGACTATCTTGATTTTTATCCCAGTCGAGCCGCCCCATGTTACTTTTGAGACGCTTCTGATTCTTAACGTCTTCTGAATCTGAATCATTAATTGGCACAAGACCACCAAACCAGTTGAGATCAAGAACAAAACCATCCAGAGGAAATTTATCCTTCCGCAGATCATTTTTTATATGATCAATTTGCTCCCAATTGTCATAGCCAAACTCAGAGACCCACATCCCAAAAGATTTGCGAGGAGGAACAGGAGGTGTTCCTGTGAGTTCCATAAAGTCAGATCGGAGATCGGGTAGATCTTTGCCTGTAATAAAATAGAAACGCAATTGGTCGCCGTACATTCTTGCCTGCCACCAGTTTTCCTTGAAATCCCACTTCTGCCAATAAACATTGTCCATCAACAAGGCATAGTTGAGATTATCAGGACCAACAGCATAGTACACAGGGATTTGGACATTGCCAACTGCCGCATTTTGGAGACCTTCAAAGCCATTCCCATAATCCTTTTGAAACCCTGCGGAATATCCTGTCCTAATTCCTTGAGCTATGCGATCTCCATCCGCTTGACCCAGAGGTGTCTGGCTCAAATTTTGGCCAAGACCATAAACATTTTGAATTTTGCCTGGGTCTATATCAATGCCCTTATATTCTTGGTCTAAATTAACAGGGCAAACAGTTGTTAAATAACCATTCTCAGACTTCTTACTTTTGTCGGTGAACTTGACACAAAGTTGATTATTGTTATCAACCACCTCAAGTTTCATCGCACTGGTTTCGATAGTCTTGCCGTCTTTAGATACAGTAGGTGCTATAGAAGGACCAGGGTAATCTTTTTTCAACACCATCGGTGATGTATAAATAGATTCATCCTTTAAGATTCCTTGACCTTTCGCTAACTCGAAATGAGCCAAGTCATCTTTAAGAATCTCCACCACTAAATACTGTGAGTCCGTCTTGAATTTTGTTCGGAAAACATCCGCGATCGCAGATGGCTGTATTGCCAGTAGCATTACTAGTAATACGCCCAGCGTGATTAATGGTTTAAACAAATAACGCAATGGAAAAATCTCCTGATTTGACTGATTCGTTCTCTTGGAAAGTAGAATTCACTTAGGGAAATCTAAAAACTAGTTTACTCTATTTCTGTATCCTAAATTTCTCTCCAATAAAGAAATCACCTGACTTCGACGTAAGAGAATAGCCTGTAAGTGTTGATTAACAAGAGTTTCAGGATTAAATTAAGTTTTTATTAATTGTCAATCATCTTCATTAGACATCTCCGAAAACAAGTAAACCCTTGCCATGACTGCTTTTAAGAAGGTTTAGATTCAGCCAATTCTTTTTTCTGATTATGTAACTCTATTGCTTTCTCTATAAGTTGTTTTAACTGTTCACCATGCAGTCCTAATAACCTTTGAGATTCTTCAGGATTGTTATGAATATACTCGACTATGTTGCTCATAATACCAGGGTAGATATGCAATTTTATCTGGTTATATCATAATTTCATTCTTTTTCGGAGATGTCTAATGGATATCAACATACAGCATTTTCCGGTGTAATGAGGTACAATTTGGGCGGGCAAGATGCCCACCCCACAAGAGTTTCATGATTATGATTTGTACCTCATAAAAACGAAA
>OMJF01000181.1 GCA_900299285.1 Anabaena sp. 54
CGGAGATGCGATCGCTCAAGCTTATGGTATTAATAATAAAACAGAATTACCTCTGGGATTATTATCAGCTACAGCCCAACTCAAAGGGGCGGATAATAAAACTCAGACTATAGTAAAATTGCAAGCGCCTGAAGCTAAATATCCCACAACGCTGACAACAATTATTAATTCTGATATTAATACTCAACAAACGGTTTCCTTTCGTGATGTAGTTGCTAATGTAGGTGGTGGCACGGTTAGGGGTAGTGGCACTTATGTTAATGGTCGTTGGCAAGCTTTAGCGCAAGCTAATAGGATTAAATTAAGTAACCTGATAGACCCAAAACAACAGGAGAATATTTCTTTAACTGGGGCTGAATTTAATGGGGGTCTGCGTTTATCAGGAAATGCCTCACCATTTAGAATTGAGACAATTATTCCTGAAGATGCGAATGTTAAGATTGCTGGTGGTACGGTCAATATAGCCCAACTCGACCTACAAGAGCAAAATTTCACAGCCTTGTTATTAGGGAGAAATTTACGCTTAGGAAAATATTTCAAACAAAAACAAACCCACCCGATTTTAAATTATCCCCTCACAGGTAAATTTATGATTGGGGGTAATCGGGAAAATTTCCAACTTAAAACTATGACCGCAGTGGGTGAGGCCTTTTTATCTGTGGGAGGGGGAAAAATTCAAGCTGGGAATATTCAGATTAGAGAAGGTCGCTATCAGGCGAAAATTGAAGCTGATAATGTACCCTTATCTAGTTTAGCATCAGTACCGTCCATAAGGCAAGGAAATATTACTGGTCAGTTACAAATAGCGGGTTCTGTAGAGTCATTCCAACCAGAAACTATTCAAGGAGAAGGAGAAGGTAGATTAAAACTCCCTAGCGGTACAGTTACAGCCACTGATATTCGGGTTAATGATGGAAATTATCAAGCTTCTTTAGCTACTTCCGACCTAGAATTGCGCTCTTTTAGTCAGCAGTTACAAGGACAGTTGACAGGGAAATTACAAATAGCGGGAACTTTAGCGTCTCCCAAATTAGGGGATATTGCTGCCGTTGGTCAACTGCAATTTAATAGAGGTTTACCAGGTATAAATCCACCTATTTGGTTATATATTGGTTGGAATGGAGAAAAACTAACTATAGACAGTTATAATAATGCTAACTTGCAAGTTAAAGGTTATTTATTAGCTAATGCCGATAAAGTAGGTATTCCCGAAATTACGGATATGAATTTAAACTTAAATATAAATAACTATAATCTATATAATATACAAAAATTACCAATTAAATTACCTAAAAACCTAGATATTGCTGGAAATCTGGATTTTAGCGGTCAATTGAGAGGAAAACCCACAGCAGCAAATATAACAGGGAATTTAGGATTTAGAGATCTAAAAATTCAAGAAATTGCTTTTGAACCATTTTTAGCTGGTTATATTAAAGCTGTAACAGGACAGGGATTGACTTTAAATCTTGCAGGTGAAAAAGAGCGTATAGCAGTTGAATTAGATAAAAATAATCGTCCTAAATCCTTTTTATTCAAATGGCAACAAACATTGTTATCAGGTATAGAAACAGATGGTAACTTAGCCGTGGGTATAAATAATCTACCATTAAAAGCCTTAAAAATAATTTTACCAGCTAATACGCCATTAAGTCCGGGGGGTGTGGGAGGACTATTAAGTGGAAAATTACAAATTAATTCCCAGACATTAGCCACAGAGGGGAATATAGCCATTGAGAAACCAGAAATTGGCCGCATTAGGGGCGATCGCTTTCAAACCCAACTGCGCTATGATAATCAAACATTTATTTTCGGTAATAGCGAACTTAGCAAAGGTGAAAGCAGATATAACTTTGATGCAAACATCAGACCATGGACAAAAAAACCGCAACTGCGAGCAAACATCAAAATTGACAAAGGTAATATTCAAGATATCCTTAATGTTGCCCAAATATTTGAACTTCAAGACTTGCAACGTGGTTTAAAAGCACCAAAATACGGCAAAGCCAGAGATTTAACCGCTAAATCCCAACTGCTACCAAATCAATCCTTATTCAGCCAAATTCAACGGTTATCAGAGATTGATGTTTTAGTAGCTATGGGAGAACAAAAGCGAATTAATGCTACACCCATACCAGAATTAAGGGACTTAAAAGGGATTTTAAACGGCAATATCAGTATTAATACTGCTACTACTGACCAGCCAAGAATGAAATTCAACTTACAAGGACAAAACTTTACTTGGGGTAGACCAACAGAACCAAGCCGATTTTATGCTGTAGAAAAAGTAGTAGTTAAAGGTAATTTAGAAGAGGGAAATTTCCGTTTACAACCCTTACAAATTCAAAATCAGAACAAGTTAATTGCCTTTACAGGTAACATTGGTAATAGCAAACAATCAGGTAAATTGACAGTAGAAAATTTTCCCCTTAGGCGAATAAATGATTTAGTGAAACTACCAGTAGGAATTGGAGGTAAACTGAATGTAACGACAGCCATAGCAGGTACTATTAATAATCCTCAAGCCATAGGAGAATTAAACATCACAGAAGGGACAATTAATCAAAAACAAATAGCAACAACCAATGCTACTTTCAATTATACTAATGGTAGATTAAACTTTAGTAGTAATGTGTCAGGAAAAGGGAAAGAATTTGGAACTGAAATTTCGGGGAGTATACCTTATCAAACACCTTTTGCTACTAGAAAATCAGAGAGTAATCAAATTACCTTAGATGTGAAAGTCAAAAACGAAGGTTTAACACTTTTAAATCTTTTTACTAATGAAATAGTATTTGAAAATGGGGAGGGGGAATTAGATCTAAAAGTTGCAGGAACTTTAAAAAAACCCTTAGTTAAGGGTATTGCTTCTCTGAATAATGCTACCTTTAGCGCCCAAGCATTACCGGGAAAATTAACCAATGTAAATGGTAGTGCAGAGTTTGATTTAAACCGAGTATTTGTAGACAATCTTGAAGGTAGATTTAGTAATGGTAAAGTTAAAGTTGTGGGAGAACTACCAATTTTTACTATTCAAAATAGTAAAACAGAAAATCCACTGAGTGTTAATTTAGAACAATTAACTTTAAACCTCAAGGGATTATATCAAGGAAATGCTAGTGGTAACTTAGAGATCTCTGGTTCTCTGCTGCAACCTGTAATTGGTGGTAAGATAGAATTATCTGATGGTCAAGTATTGTTAGCAGAATCTAAAAATGTTAATTCCGCAAATACTAAAATCAGTGTTTCCGGTATTTCTAAAAAATCTCCAGAAGTAGAAAATAAAACTACTAAGTTAAATAAATTAGAATTAAAATTAGGTAAGAATATACAAATTAGTAGTCCACCACTTTTTAAGTTTCAAGCTGTTGGAGATTTAATTGTTAATGGTTTTTTAACTGAACCCGTACCGGAAGGAACTATCAAATTAACTAAAGGTGCGGTGAATTTATTCACAACCCAATTAGGTTTAGCAAGAGGTTATGAACATACCGCTACTTTTATTTCTAGTCAACCCCGTGACCCTTATTTAGATATTCGTTTATTTGCTAAAATTCTAGATGTAGTTAAAAATAGCAATATTGACCGACAAAATTCTGTAGCTTCTTTAGGTTTATCAGGCTTAGAAACAGTTCGAGTCGAAGCAAGTATTAATGGTTTAGCTAGTCAAGTCAATGAGAACTTGCAACTCAAAAGTAATCCTGCACGTTCAGAAGCGCAAATTGTCACCTTATTAGGAGGTGGTTTCATTGATACTAAAGAACGTGGTGATATTAAACTCGGTTTAATTAATATTGCTGGTTCGGCCGTTTTTAGTAATTTCCAAGGTGCATTTAATCAAATTGGTGATGCTTTTGGTTTAAGCGAATTAAGAGTATTTCCCACCATTCTTTCCCAAAGACCAGAAGCGGGGAAAAATAGTTCATCTTTAGAATTAGCTTTAGAAGCAGGAATTGATATTTCCTCAAAATTTTCCGTTTCTACAATTAAGATATTAATTGCTCGTGATCCTATACAATGGGGGATTAATTACCGAATAAATAATGAATTTCGTATTCGGTCTTCTACTAATTTAACTGATGATACCCGTGCTGTAATTGAGTTTGAACAGAGATTTTAAAAAAAA
>OMJF01000182.1 GCA_900299285.1 Anabaena sp. 54
TGGGGTATGAAATTGAAAAATAAAAAAAATGAAACTCTTACTCTCTGCGCCTGGAGCGCCTCTGCGTGAGAAAAAATCATACCTTCATTCACCAACGCCGTTCCCAGAAAAATTATCTCTTTTGATAAGCGTTAATCAATGTTATGAAAATCCCACTCTGGAAAATATAGATAAATACATATCTTTTTTGCAGGTTTATCTGTGTAAATATTAAGTTAATCTTGTTTCGCGCTCAGAAGCAAAGGAGCAAAGACGCAAAGGAAGAAATATATTAATTTAAACTGTAGTCTAAATATGTGAAGTCGGCTGTAATTTTGGAGAAATCATCATTTTGATGATGGACTTTCATCAAGATTTGTACTGTTAATAGCGAGAATAAAAATGAAAATCACCCAAAGTAAAATTAACGAATTGCTGAGTGAATCAGGATGTGAACATAATCAAAAAAAACAGGGAGAAAAAAAGAATAAATCTTGTACACAACAAGCTCAACCAGGTGCGGCTCAAGGGGGTTGTGCTTTTGATGGTGCGATGATTGCTTTGGTCCCAATTACTGACGCTGCTCATTTGGTTCATGGTCCGATCGCTTGTGCTGGAAATTCCTGGGGAAGTCGTGGAAGTTTGTCTTCTGGTCCAATGCTTTATAAGACGGGTTTTACTACTGATGTTGGGGAAAATGATGTAATTTTTGGCGGTGAAAAAAAGCTTTATAAGGCGATTTTAGAAGTTAATCAAAATTACAAGCCTGCGGCGATTTTTGTTTACGCTACCTGCGTTACAGCCCTAATTGGTGATGATATTGATGCAGTTTGTAAGGTAGCAGCCGGAAAAATTGGAACTCCTGTTATTCCTGTTATTGCTCCGGGATTTATCGGTAGTAAAAACTTAGGTAATCGTTTTGGTGGTGAAGCTTTACTAGAATATGTAGTAGGAACTGCTGAACCTGAATCTATTACACCTTATGATATTAATTTAATAGGTGAATACAATATTGCGGGGGAAATGTGGGGAGTTTTATCTTTATTTGAAAAGTTAGGAATTAGGGTTTTATCCAAAATTACAGGTGATGCTCGTTATCAAGAAGTACGTTATGCTCACCGGGCTAAATTAAATGTCATGATCTGCTCACGAGCGCTTTTAAATATGGCGCGAAAAATGGAAGAACGTTACGGTATTCCTTACATTGAAGAGTCATTTTATGGCATTAATGATATTAACCATTGTTTGCGAACTGTGGCGGCTAAATTAGGTGATCCTGATTTACAAAAACGCACAGAAAAACTCATTGCTGAGGAAACTGCGGCCTTAGATATTGCACTTGCTCCCTATCGAGAAAAATTAACAGGAAAACGCATTGTTCTCTATACTGGTGGTGTCAAAAGTTGGTCAATTATTTCCGCCGCCAAAGATTTGGGAATTGAAATTGTCGCCACAAGTACCCGCAAAAGTACGGAAGAAGATAAGGCGAAAATTAAAAATTTATTGGGTAATGATGGTATTATGCTGGAGAAGGGAAACGCTTCCGAACTCCTGAAATTAATTGCAGAGACTAACGCAGATATGCTTATTGCTGGCGGTAGAAATCAATATACTGCTTTAAAAGCCAGAATTCCCTTTTTAGATATTAACCAAGAACGTCATCATCCCTACGCGGGTTATGTGGGTATGGTGGAAATGGCGCGGGAGTTAACTGAGGCTTTATATAGTCCCGTGTGGGAGCAAATTCGCAAGCCCGCTCCTTGGGAATAATTGTCTTACACAGGGAGTAAAAAGAGAAAACTATCTTGGTTAATTATTGTGGGGTAGGCATCTTGCCTGCCCTACCCTGGACGGGCTAGAAGCACTACCCTAGACGGGCTAGAAGCACTACCCTAGACGGGCTAGAAGCACTACCCTAGACGGGCTAGAAGCCCTACCCTGGACGGGCTAGAAGCCCATCCCACAAGATTTTTAGATGTTCTAGATGTTCTATAATTTATCAAAGATTAATTTATGGCGATCGCAATTGTTCCAGAAAAGTCTGTGACTGTCAACCCCCTCAAACAAAGTCAGGCTTTGGGCGCTTCTTTGGCTTTTTTGGGTTTGAAGGGAACTATGCCTTTATTTCATGGTTCTCAGGGTTGTACAGCCTTTGCAAAGGTGGTTTTAGTTCGACATTTTCGGGAAGCAATTCCCCTTGCGACTACTGCTATGACGGAAGTTACTACTATTTTGGGTGGTGAGGAAAATGTGGAACAAGCTATTCTCACTTTAGTAGAAAAGGTACAACCGGAAATTATTGGTTTATGCACCACTGGGTTAACAGAAACTAGAGGTGATGATATTGAACGTTTTTTAAAAGATATTCGAGAACGTCACCCCGAACTTAATCATTTAGCCATTATTTTTGCTCCCACTCCTGATTTTAAAGGTGCATTACAAGACGGTTTTGCAGTTGCAGTAGAAAGTATAGTTAAAGAAATTCCCAAAGCAGGGGGAATTAAACCAGAACAAATCACAATTTTAGCTGGTGCTGTTCTCACTCCTGGAGATGTTCAAGAAATTCGAGAAATAGTTACAGCTTTCGGACTAGAACCCATATTTGTTCCTGATTTAGGATCTTCCTTAGATGGACATTTGGAAGATGGTTATACTGCTATAACTGCTAGTGGTACAACTTTAAAAGAATTACGTTCTTTGGGTAGTTCAGCTTTTACCTTAGCCTTAGGTGAAAGTATGCGCCAAGCGGCAAAAATTTTAGAAGAACGCTTTGGAACAGGTTATCAAGTATTCAGAGATCTAATAGGATTAGAACCTGTAGATCAATTTCTGCAAAAATTATCTTTATTAAGTGGAAATCCTGTTCCTGAAAAATATCGTCGTCAACGTCGTCAATTGCAAGATGCAATGTTAGATACTCACTTTTATTTTAGTGCTAAACGAGTATCTTTAGCTTTAGAACCAGATTTATTGTGGAGTATAGTTAGATTTTTGCAATCAATGGGAGCAGAAATTCACAATGCTGTCACCACAACTCGTTCTCCATTACTTCAAGAACTTCCTATTAAAGATGTCACTATTGGTGATTTAGAAGATTTTGAAAAATTGGCAAGAGGTTCTGATTTATTAATTGGTAATTCTCACGTAAATACTATCTCTAAACGCCTTTCAATTCCCCTCTATCGTTTGGGTATTCCTATTTATGACCGATTAGGAAATGGTCTATTTACGAAAGTAGGCTATCGCGGTACTATTGAGCTTCTTTTTGATATGGGAAACCTATTTATAGAACATGAAGAATCATCAATGATGAATCAATGGTCATCAGTAATTAATCAAAAGTAGGTTGGGTTAAACGAAGTGAAACCCAACAAACTCACAAAAATTGCTGCTCGAAAAATACGGATTTAATGAACCACTAAGGAACGAAGAACACGAAGGAAGAAAGGAAGAAGAAAGAGGAAAGGAAGACGATAGGTAATATTGGACAACAACTAACAAAGGACAAATGAAAGTGAAAATTGCTTTTACGACAAATGACAGAATTCATGTTAATGCTCACTTTGGTTGGGCTAAGGAAATTGATGTTTATGAAATTTCGGATAATGGCTATGAATTTGTAGAAACTCTCAAATTTGAAGGTGATCTAAAAGAAGATGGTAATGAGGATAAAATTACCCCTAAACTTCAAGCACTTAATGATTGCACAATTGTTTATGTTGTCGCTATTGGTGGTAGTGCAGCGGCTCGTTTAATTAAGAAGGGTGTAACTCCAGTTAAGGCTAAATCTGAAGAGGAAAAAATTGCAGAAATTCTCGATAAATTAGTCAAAACTCTCAAGGGTAATCCTCCACCTTGGTTGCGAAAAGCTTTACTACAGAAAAAACCTAATTTTGCTGAAGAAATTGAAAAAGAAGCAACAGTATGAGTACAAATAATATGAATGGAACTGGTAACAATTTAGATGTGATTTTAACCCCTTTTTTGAAATCCTTAGTTCAACAAATTCGGGCGCAAGATAGTTATGGCTTTTACCGAAATTGGACTGATGAATTAATTCTCAAACCCTATATTGTTACTAAACAAAAGAAACGGGAAATTTCTATAGAAGGTGAAGTTGATCCCGCTACTATTTCTCGCATAAATGCCTTTTTTCGGGCAGTAGCTGCCAGTATTGAAAAGGAAACTGGACTCATTTCTAATGTAGTTATTGAATTAGGACATGAGGGTTTTGGTTGGGCTTTAGTATTTTCAGGACGCTTATTATTAGCTGTCAAAACTTTGCGTGATGCCCATCGTTTTGGTTTTGATTCTTTCGAGAAATTAGACGAAGAAGGCACAAAGTTTGTGGAAAAAGGCATTGATTTAGCCAAAGGTTTCCCCGAAGTTGGCAATCTTTAATTAGTCATTGGGCAGGATGTTTGTAAAGGGCGACTAGAAGTCGCAGCTATACAGACAAAACCCACCTTCGTGGGTTTAAAGATCCTAATTTTTATTAGTCCACACAGGTGAACTTTGGTTGGGTATTTAGTGCGACTTTTAGTCGCCGAATACCTTTAAACATGACCAATGACAAAGGACAAAAAATATGACAATTGAGGAAATCACTACCAAGATTAAAAAGCTAAATAGCAAAGCAGGTCAAATGAAAATGGATCTGCATGATTTAGCAGAAGGACTACCTACAGATTACCAAAAACTGATGGATGTTGCTGCGGAAACTTACGAAATCTACTGTCAGTTAGATGCACTCAAGCAACAACTCAAAAAAATGGAGAATTGTCAATGAGTACCAATATTGATGAATTTAAAAAACTCGTAGATGCAGAAGAGTTTTTCATCTTTTTTAATCTGCCCTACGACCAAAAATTTGTAAATGTCAATCGTTTACATATTTTGAAAAAGTTTTCTCAGTTCATGAGTCAAATTGATGATAGTTATCCTCAACTGAGTGACCAAGAAAGATTAGAGAAATATTGTGTTGCTTTGCAACAAGCTTATCAGGTGTTTATAGAATCTACACCCCATGAACAAAAGCTGTTCAAAGTATTTAATGATAAGCATAAAAATGTTGTCACCCTGACAGAAATCACCTCAGATTAGGAGTTAAAAAGTGATTAACCTAACGCCTACCGAATTGGAACGCTATAGTCGCCAAATGATGCTTCCTAATTTTGGTGAATTAGCTCAAAAGCGCCTAAAATCAGCGACTGTTTTAGTGTCAGGTGTGGGTGGATTAGGTGGTACGGCGGCGCTTTACTTAACAGTAGCAGGCGTTGGGCGGCTCATCCTAGTCCGAGGTGGTGATTTGCGGCTGGATGATATGAATCGTCAGGTTTTGATGACTGACGAGTGGGTGGGTAAACCCAGAGTATTTAAAGCCCAAGAAACCCTCAAAGCCATTAATCCTGATGTCCAAGTGGACGTGGTTCACGATTATATTACTGCAGAAAATGTGGATGAGTTGGTACTGTCGGCGGATATGGCTTTGGATTGCGCTCATAATTTCACTGAACGCAATTTGTTAAATGAAGCCTGTGTGCGCTGGCGCAAGCCCATGGTAGAGGCGGCTATGGACGGAATGGAGGCTTACCTGACCACGATTATTCCCGGTGTCACCCCTTGTTTATCTTGTCTGTTTCCAGAAAAACCTGATTGGGACCGACGCGGTTTTTCTGTGTTGGGGGCGGTTTCTGGGACCTTGGCCTGTTTGACCGCTTTGGAAGCGGTAAAGCTGATTACTGGTTTTAGTCAACCGCTGTTATCAGAATTACTGACCATTGATTTAAACAGAATGGAATTTGCTAAACGTCGTTCTGGGCGCGATCGCAATTGTCCAGTCTGCGGTAATACTGCCCCTTGGAGATATTCCCAATCTCCAGCCGCAACGGTGTAAGTTACCACTTCTTGAAAATCCACATCCAAATCAGAATATTCGCTACAGAATAGAACACAAAATGACTGTTACTTTAACAGAAAAGGCAGAATTTCGTCTCTGGGCATTTGTCAAGGGTTCTGCAACCGACGAAACTAATAACGCCACAAAGGGTGTCCGCATCTCGGTTAAAGATGGTGGTTGCAGTGGCTATGAGTATGGCATCGAAATTACTAGCAAGCCCCAACCTGATGATATTATATCTCAACACGGAAATGTGTTGATTTATGTTGATGCTAAAAGTGCGCCGTTATTAGCAGGTGTGGTAGTTGATTTTGTTGAGGGAGTTATGGATAGCGGTTTTAAGTTTTCCAACCCCAATGCAACTGATACCTGCGGTTGTGGTAAGTCTTTTAAAACCAGTGATGGTACTCCCAATGGTGTACCCTGCGGTAAATAGTTCAAATTTCAAAAGTTAGATCCTTTATTTTGAATTTTGAATTCAATTAGGGAAATTTAACTCACTCAAAAAACTCACTTCATTAATCTTTGAGGAGAATCATCAAATGGCGACATATCAAGTCAGATTGATCAACAAAAAAGAAGATATTGATACCACAATTGAATGTGATGAAGACACCACAATTGTAGAAGCAGCAGAAGAAGCTGGTCTGGAATTACCTTTCTCTTGTAAGTCTGGTGCTTGCTCTAGTTGTGTAGGTAAGATTGTTGAAGGTGAAATTAATCAAGATGATCAATCCTTCTTAGATGATGAGCAAATGGGCAAAGGATTCGCCTTATTGTGTGTTACCTATCCCCGTTCTAACTGCACAATCAAAACCCACCAAGAACCTTATCTTGCTTAATACAATATTTGTTGGGATTTAGGATTTCTAAATTCTTTTACTTTGACAATGATGAAGGATGTTTATCATCTTTCATCATTTCGATTTTTACTTTTTATTTTGATAATCTAATGTTTACCCCTTTTACAATTATGGGCTGTTCTTTAGAGTTACTAAAATCAGGAGAATGTGGCATAGTTACTTTTTGTCAAACTCAGGATGAAACAATTAGAAAAAAGCTGATATCAATGGGCATTAAAACAGGTAATACTATTACTGTAGAACAGCAATTTCCTACTTTTATTATTAAATCTGGTAGTTTATCTATGACTATCAATCGCCAAATAGCGCGGGCTATTTATGTGCGGGTAATTGATGGGTGAAAATGGTGATTAAGTTTAGTTATTGGTTTAAATTGTGGTTTTTACAACCAAACTCATGTATAAGTAGGTAAACAGAAAAAAACCGACATAAGTAACGAAAAGTAAAGTTACCCAAAACCTCTTCCCAGTTAAGAGTTCCCTGTTCCCTGTTCCCTTGTCATAACGACAATTTTTAACGCCAACCTACTTAGTATTTAACACAGAGTTTAAATTTATAGACTTAAACTTAAAGCCTAAAGCAAAAGATGTTAAAATACTATAACTAGCTCAATCTAAAAAGATGTAATGTGGGGTGATTTGTATTTCAGTAAGACTACTAAAATAGTATGATATCTGTAACTACTCTTCTATTATTTAGGACGGCTAACATTATGACAGATGAAAAATTACTCAACCATATTACTACAAATCCAAAAGTAATGGCTGGAAAACCGACAATTAAAGGCACACGCTTAACAGTCGAGTATATTCTTAATCTCCTTGCACACGGCGCTACAGTAACAGAAATTCTGGAAGAATATGAAGGTTTAGTAGAAGCAGATATTCGAGCTTGTTTATTATTTGCATCTCGCTCTCTAGAAAGTACCAGTTTCATGCCTTTGATTGCGGAGATTGCCTAGATGCGATTTTTAGTAGATGAAAATACAGGTGTGACTGTCGCTCGCTGGTTACGTGAACAAGATTATGAAGTTTTCTCAGTTTATGAACAAGCACGGGGAATAGATGATGACACAATTATTCAAAAGGCCTTTGATGAAAATTGGATTTTGATTACTAGTGACAAAGATTTTGGCGAGAAAGTTTATCGGGATAAATACCCTCACCGGGGTGTGATTCTTCTGCGTTTGGAAAATGAACGTTCAGCAAATAAAATCTATATTTTACAACAGGTATTAGAGCAGCATAAGGAACAGTTAGTAGATAGTTTTGTCGTAGTTACTGAAAATCAGATTAGATTTGCCAGAATAAAATAATTGCTGAGTCGGATATTTCGGATGTTTAAGATTATGGTGCGTTACACTTTGGGACAACGCACCCTACTGGCTTGATCACCAGACAGGTAGTAATATTCGATTGACAACTCAAGAAAATGGTGAACATCATCCTGACTCTAAATCAAACATTAAATTTTATTAAATTTGTAAGTTTAAAAACAAAAATGCTGTATGATAAAATCACAATTTTATTAATATAATTAATAATTAAATTATATGAAAGTACAACAACAAATATTAGACTTTAGAAATAAAATTCTTCTCGGTGACAATCTATCTATTCTCAAACAAATAGAAAGTGATACTTTTGATTTAATCATCACTTCACCCCCATATTTTCAGCAACGTGATTATGGAAATGGTAATTTAGGTATAGGGAATGAAACAACGGAAGCAGAATATTTAGAAAATATCTTAACGGTATTTGGGGAATGTGTGCGCGTTTTGAAAAAAACAGGAGCAATAGTTTTTAATTTGGGAGATAAATATATTAACGGTGGTTTATCTCTAATTCCTTATAAATTTGCTATTCAAGCTACCCAAAATCAAAATATTTTTCTGATTAATCAAATTACATGGTCAAAACTCAATCCTACACCACGTCAAGACAAAAGAAAATTAATACAAGCTACAGAACCTTTTTTCATATTTGCTAAATCAAAAGATTATTACTTTAATTTAGATAATTATTTACAACATTTAGATACTTTTAATAAAAGTATTAAAAGTAAACCATCTGATAAATTAGGTAAAAAATATCTGGAATTAATTAAAAATTCTGATTTAAGCGAAGCACAAAAAAATCATGCTATTAAAGAATTAAATCAAGCTATTTTAGCAGTACATAATGGAGAAATTGAAGGATTTAGAATGAAAATTCATGGCATACATAAATTAGCCTATGGTGGACAAGAAGGAGGGAGAAATAACCAAATCAAAAACCATGGTTTTACTATTATTAGAATTTTAGGAAACACCATGAAAAAAGACATCATTGAAAGTCCGGTAGAAATTACTAAAAATAATCATCATCCAGCAGTTTATCCTTTATATATTATTCAGGAACTTATTAAATTGTTAACTCAAGAAGGTGATTTTATTCTTGATCCTTTTTGTGGTAGTGGTACTAGTTGTGTAGCAGCTAGAAATCTCAATAGAACTTATTTAGGAATTGAAATTAATCCTGATTATGTAAATTTAGCTAATAACCGCATGGAAGAACCTGATTCTCAACAACAGGAATTATTTATATGAAATATAATTATAATCGAGAAATAGAAATATGATATTAGATATAGTGAAAAATCTGCCAATACAACAATAGAAAGATATTATATTCTGACCAAATATAAAGTTAGAAATTATTGCTAACGGTATTGTGAATACTTTAAAATATTACTTGCGTTTTATAGAAGATTACCATGAATTTATCAAAACATATACAGAAGAATTAGTAAAAGATGCTAGAAATTCAACGGAGGTAAAAGATTTTCATATTCAAGCTTGGGAGAAAATTTTACAACAATGTCAATAAAAATAAGCATTTTTCCAATTAGGAAATTATTTAATTTTTGAATTGTTGGAAAGTTTTATAATTTCTACAAACAACCTCTAAACAAATATCTCCTTCTAAATGAAAATAAATTATATTATACCAAATAAATGTATCAACAGATTCATCTTTTTAGTTAGTTGTGTTTATCATAGGTGTAGCTGGAAATATCAAAACAGGAGTTGTAGATATTGTTTGTTAGACAGCGGACACCATTTAGGCGCTATCGCTGCTTTTTGTATATCTTCACGAAAACAACATACAACTAGGCTTTGATTTTGATAAACTTATTCTCAATGCAGATTTGGGATTTGAGAACCAGGAGTTTATTACTAACAGAGAATTTTGAGTAAATAGAAATTTACTCAGTGGTGCATGATATCGAGGGAATTTCACCAGGGTTCTATAAAAATACACATCTCATTCAAGCGGGTAACTTTAGGCAAAAAATAGGTTATTTGTGCATTAATCAAGCTATAGCTAGAGATTGTGCTGCAACTTTGTTTTTTTTGTCCAATTATTTGAGTTATCAAACCGCTGTGCAATTAGCCGGATTTGTTGAAAAGAGTGTGTATTTATTTAGCAATTATTGGCAAATAGATTCTAGTGGGATTGGTGCTTTTTATGATGATGAAACCCAAGACTTTCTAGAAACCAATAAGGACGTATTGTACGCAATGGCAATTGGTAAATAAATAGGAAAATAACGGGAAATGACGAAAAAAGAATCTCAATTCCATGCTGATGATAAACATCCTATACAGCCAACATCAGCAGATATTATGCTTAGGCAACAATTGGAACATTCAATTAGTAAATACTTTTATGAAGGATGCGATCGCATTATTCATAATTTGTTGTCTAATTGTCGTTGGTATGCCACAACTCACGCTAGTATTTTGACTTTAGTAATTGAATGTCCTGACCAAGTTACTAACTGGCAAATTTTGCAACAAATTGTTCCTATGGCCAATGTTCTTTCTGGCATTGTTAGCAGTGCCAAAATTCGTATTTGTCCTCCTGATCATCAAACTGTACCTTTTGAAATGAGGGTAGATGAATTACCAGTTTATCGTGATTGGATCTGATTTAATTGAGGATTTGAGATGTTTAATTAAGCCATCAAATTCTGTTGAATAACTGTAATTATTTCAGCAAAAACTAAATCAGCAGAACGTCGAACCACAGGACTTAATTCCAGACCCAAATCCAGATTTGCAGCTTCAATTAAATAAACTGTCACCTCTTGGGGAAAATCATCGCCAAATATCTTTCTCCCAGTAGCTAAAGCATGATCCCAACGAAAATCATGTAAGTTGTAACTAGGTTCGGGTAGTGCCTCTAATTCGTTCCCTGGGACTTTAAATATAGCACCTGCTTCTGAACCTGTGCAACTAGCATCAAGAATAATTAATTTTTTACTTCCTCTCGCTTGAAACATCACTTCCATTCCCGCAGTTCCACAGTCAAAAACGCGGATTTTGGGGTGAGGATTTTGGGCGAGATATTGCTGTAAACCTTGGGCAATAATTACGCCGACAGCATCATCATTCCGATTCAGATTACCACAACCAATGATAGTTAGCATGGGATATTTATCCTAACATAAATATTATCAACTTGACACAAAAAATCAAAATTTATGGAAATTATGACTACATCTTTAATCATTGACTGGGAATTCATTCCCAGTCTCATAACAAAAGTCGGCTCAAGCCGACTGTATTTTTATGATGATATCCCAAAATTTATCCTTAGTCAGCTTTAGCTTACTTTTGCTATTAGCCTCAGAATTCATTCTGAGGCTGACTCTTACCTCAAAATCACTTTAAATTCCGCGTTTTTATAGGTGGGAATTACCCACCCTATAAATCTATAAACTTACACCATGTTTTTTGGCAATTTCCACAAGTCGCTCATATTGATGTTGTGATGCTTTCGCTAAAATTGCATCAGCTTCTTCTGGATTAGTACCATCTTTAGGAATTAAATACTTAACATAAAGAGAAACAAAATCAACCACCGCCGCTAAACCTGTTAATTCGTGTTTATCAGCTTGTTTTCCGGCAATTACAGCCACCAAACCGGCTCTAATTGGGTCAGGTCTGACTTTCATAAATTGATCAACTAATTGCTTAGAATAATCCGCTGGTGCTAGATTATTTAACTTACTTTGATCAGGTTTAAATTCTAATCCTGCGGCTGTTGACTGCTCCAACATACACCATTCTATAAATTCTTGCAGTGCGGCATCAGGAAGTTGAGAAAGATATTGATGTAGTTCTAAATTAGACACAATTAGTTACCAATTTTAGTATTTTTTAATTCCTAATTGATAATTCTTCATCTGATAATTAGGAATTATCAATTATTCCTTAAAATTCAGACTACCTCACGGATTTAGGAAGTTTTGTACAGTAAATAACAATTATATAGAACCCTGACTTCTTAAATAAGTCAGGTATCTGAATCATATAAATTAAGCTGTTCTAAAACGAGCTAATTCTGCGCCGGTTTTTGCGTCATGGGCATGAACAGTACACACCAAACATGAATCAAAAGAACGGGCGACATGACCAACTTCTACGGGATCTTTAGGGTCTTGAATTGGCGTTCCTATTAATGCTTTTTCGATTGGTCCGAGTTGTCCTTCACCGTCACGGGGTCCGATATTCCAAGTACCGGGAGCGATAACTTGGTATTGTTTAATTTTGCCTTTTTCGATTTCTACCCAGTGACACAATGCACCTCTAGCGGCTTCCGTTGCACCCCAACCTTTACCATCTTTTTCTTCTGGTTTAATATACCAAGAATCGTTTAATTTGAACTGCCTTAAACACCGTTCAGCTTGACGATATAGTTTAACTATTTCGTGGACTCTTCCTAATTGTCTAAGATGAACACTTGCACCTCCCATTTTCTTAAATGTATCCAGAATAAATGGGTCATAATGTTGCCAAGATTCTCCATGATTTCCCCCTGCAACTAATTGACGGGCTAGGGGTCCTGCTTCTAAACGTCCTAAGTCTTGGTGGAGAACTGCACTTGACCAAGAATATGCCCCATTAAAGTCTTTTTGATTGTGATTAATTGGTGTGGTTGTGCGATCGCTTGGATGCCAATCTTGTGTACCTTCATCATACCAAGAATGGGTTAAATTCTCCCTAGCAAATGCTTGATTCATTAAGCTATGAGTATCAGTAAAACTATCATAAACACCGCTTTTCATAATCACAGCAGCGTTCCGTCCTTCAATGGTAGGTTTATTATATTTATCTTCATGAGGAATATAACCCCAAGTCACATATTTACCCACACCAGCGCCATATCTATCTAACCCGATATCTAACCCCATTCTCCAATATAAACCCAAGTCAGATTCTCGATGTTTAACATCTTCATTTAACCACTTTTGAAAGTCCTCATAAGATTGAATTTCTTCATATCTTTCTAAAGAACATCCTAACCACACTGGTTCTAACCAATTGGTGCGGAAATATTCCAAAATTGCCCAGGCGCGGGTAATATCAGTTAAAGTTGGGGCGCACATTACTCCACCAGGCACCATATAACTGCAATGGCAACTGGTGATATACTAAAAATGTTCCTGAGTAACTTATTTTTAAAGTAATTTTGCTCGGTAATAACATTTTATTTTCACCATTTTAGCTTTGATAAATAAGGGAATATTTAGGGAATGAGCGGACAAGATCAGAGTAATTGCGAGGGTATATATTCCACATCTACACAGGAATATACAAATGCAGACTCAACCGACTTATTCGCCGATATATTTGCCGATTTTGAACAGCAGAACACCACAGACGGTAGGTATAGGGAATGACGAAAATAAAAGCAACAGAATTACAGTATCAAGCAGTTTTTGAACAGAAGTTAATTGCAGCTAATAGTAATTTAAAAAGAGAGAGAATAAAAGTTAGTATTAAACAAACTGGCAATTCTCTCCAATTACGAGCTACTTTACCTTTAAAACCAGGGGATAGTAGTGTAGATAAACATAAAAAACAGTATGATTTATCTTTAGGAATACCCGCAAATTTAGAGGGATTAAAAACAGCTATTGAAGAAAGTTATGAATTAGGTAAATTAATTGCTCGTCATACTTTTGAGTGGAATGAGAAATATTTAGGAATTAAATCAAGAGAGAAACAAGATATCAAAACAATTGGTGAATTATTAGATAAATTTGATGAAAAATATTATCAAGCCCGTCAGAGAACTATCACCAGTCAAAATACTTTTGCTAACTATATATCTGTCATTAAAAGAAACTTGACTCTCACCCATTTAGCCACAAAAGAAAATTTTGAGGAAGTTATTAATTCATTTCAGGGTAATAAAAAAAATGAACTAATAGCAGTAACTTCTGTTTTGATAAAAACTTTTAATTTAGGATTTCAACTTGATGTAAAACGAGATCATGTTACTCCTGCTTATCGAGAAATACCCGATAATCAAAAAATAATATCTGGTTTTCACCTCTTTGAAAAATTCGCCCTCAACCGCAAAAATACAAATATTAGTGATGAAATAGACACTTGGAAAATGTGGCGTTGGGTATATGGAATGTTAGCGACTTATGGGTTAAGACCAAGGGAATTATTTGTACAACCAGATATTAATTGGTGGATGTTTCCGCAAAATATAGATCATACTTGGAAGGTGAATAAAAATACTAAAACTGGATATAGGGAAGTTATACCTTTTGTACCGGAATGGATAGAATTATTTGATTTAAAAAATCCCAAACCATTAAAAATTTTAGAAAGAAAAGTTGAAAAAATTGCTTCTGTACAAAATATTAATTGGATGAGAAGAGATATATCGAGATGGTTTAGAAAAGTGGGTATTGATTTTCAACCTTATGATTTACGTCATGGTTGTGCAATTCGAGCGCATCTTCAGGGAATACCGATTAAAGCAGCAGCAGATAATTTAGGTCATACTGTTGATGAACATACTAAGACTTATCAAAGATGGTTTGGGATTGAAAATAGGAAGAAAGCTTTTGGGGAAGTGATGAGTCAAAGGTCGTTAATTGAGTTGCAGAAGAATGAGATTTTGGCGTTGAGGATCGAGAATGAAAGGTTGAGGTTGGAGGTGGAAAAGTTAAGGTTTTTGGGGAAGTAAAAATGTATAGGATTGGGAACAGGTTTATCATTAAGCTTAAAATATCTACAATCCAGGATAATTTATAATTATTTCAACTTGTTGTTGATATTTAGGACTTACACACAAGTCACGGAAGAATGAACCACGAAGGAACGAAGGACACGAAGGAAAGAGAGTTTCAAAGAGATTTTGCGTAAGTCCTGATATTATGGGTATGGATTTTTGTTAAACTACTTATACCAAATTAATATCATTTTAGCTGACGGCTGATAGCTGAATACTTACGCATTTTAACATATTCTCGGTAATTGATCCCCTACTAACATATCAACAATTCTTTCGGCACCAAAAGCAGTTTTTAATAACACTACTCCCGATGGTTTACTAATAACTTCACCAATAATAGCAGCATCTTTTCCTGTAGGATGATTCCTCATAGTTTCTAATATTAAATCTGCCTTTTCTGGAGGTGCAACTATCACTAATTTTCCTTCATTGGCTAAATATAAAGGATCTAAACCTAAAATTTCACACACTCCATTTACCTCTTCTCTGATAGGAATGGCTTTTTCATTAAAACTAATTCCCACATTTGCAGTCTGGGCAAATTCATTTAATACTGTGGCTAAACCTCCTCTAGTTGCATCTCGCATAGCTTTAATTTCTGGGCAAACATTAATAATTGTGGCGACTAATTCATGTAATGGTTGACAGTCACTTTCTATATCAGTTTCTAATGCTAATTCTCCCCTCGCAATTAAAATTGCTGCCCCATGATTTCCGATTTCTCCGTTAATAATTACCACATCACCGGGTTGAATATTGCGGGAAGAAATATCAATTCCCGGAGGAATAATACCAATTCCCGCAGTATTAATAAATAATTTATCCGCACAACCACGATGAACTACTTTAGTATCTCCTGTGACTATTTGTACTCCTGCTTTTTGGGCGGCATTTTGCATACTCAATACAACTTTTCTGAGAGTTTCTAACTTTAAACCTTCTTCTAAAATCATACTACAGGTAAGATATAAAGGTTTTGCACCACTTACTGCTAAATCATTAATAGTGCCATTAATTGCTAATTCTCCTATATCTGAACCAGGGAAAAATAAAGGATCTACTACATAGGAATCTGTAGTAAATGCTAATCTATTTCCATATTCCGTAAGACTGGATAAATCAAAACTAGCCTGATCTTCCAACTGTGATAAAATCGGATTATAAAAACTACTAACAAACACATCATTAATTAAATCTCTCATGGCTTTACCACCGCTACCATGAGATAAATTAATGTGAGTATCTGTGATTTTATTAAAGCGCTGATGGTTATTTTCTATTTTTTGAAATAGAGAATTTTGATTTTCTTGCTTGTGATAATTGTTCATAATTTGTTTTTTTATTTGTTGTTTATTAATTGTAAAACTTTATCTTGTGGAACAGGCATCTTGCCTGGTTTTAACCAACATTTGCTACTATTTTATTTTGCTGGTTAGCTTTTTTCTCCATTGTTGTCAGTCTACCATATTTGTAATAAGCTGCACAAGCACCTTCAGAGGAAACCATACAAGCACCTATGGGATTTTCAGGAGTACAAGCTGTGCCAAATACTTTACATTCCCAAGGTTTTAAAACTCCTTTGAGAATATCACCACATTTACAGGCTTTGTGATCGGGAACTGTTAAATTAGGAAGATTAAATTTAACTTCAGCATCAAATTGGGCATATTCTGGGCGAATTTTCAAACCAGAATTGGGTATTTCTCCTAAACCTCGCCATGCAAATTTTTCTCGCACTGTAAAAACTTGATTCATAGCTGTTAATGCGTTTTGATTTCCCCTAGTTTCTACTAAGCGGTTATATTGATTTTCTACTTGACAGCGATTTTCTACAATTTGTTTTAATAACATCCAAATTGATTGGAATATATCTAATGGTTCAAAGCCAGAAATAACAATTGGTTTATGATATTTTTGGGTAATAAATTCATAAGGTTCTGTTCCTATTACCATACTTACATGACCAGGACCGACAAAACCATCAAGTTGTAAATCGGGATTTTCTAATAATGCTTGTAGGGCGGGAATTACTAATACATGATTAGAAAACATACTAAAATTAGTGATATTTTCTGCAGCTGCTTGAAGGATAGTAAATGCAGTGCTGGGGGCGGTGGTTTCAAAGCCTAAACCGAAAAATACTATTTCTTTATGGGGGTTTTCTTTGGCTATTTTGAGGCTATCTAATGGTGAATAAACCATGCGAATATCAGCACCTTGGGCTTTAGCTTGTAAGAGGCTAATTTTTGAACCAGGAACGCGCATGGTATCACCAAATGTGGTAAAGATAATATCAGGATTTTGACAAAGGGCGATCGCTTCATCTATTCTACCTTTAGGCATGACACACACTGGACAACCAGGCCCATGAATTAATTCAATATTATTCGGTAATATTTCTTCAATTCCATATTTAAAAATAGCATGGGTATGGCCGCCGCATACTTCCATTATTTTTAAGTGTTTATCTATTTGTTGGCTGAGTTTGGCGATTTCTTTTTGTAAAGCTAGGGCTTTTTCTGGGTTACGAAATTCTTCTACATATTTCATATTTTTAATTTTTTAATAAACCACGAAGGGACGAAGAAACAAAGGAAGAGAGGAAAGAGGTAAGGAAGGTTTTTAAGTATAAGATTCGGCTATTTCTTGCAAGAGTTGTAATGTTTCGGCTGCTTCTTTTTCGTTAATTATATTCATGGCAAAACCGACGTGAACTAATACCCAATCTCCTATACATTTCTCTGGTGGGTGTTGTTGGTCAACTATACAAGCTATGTTTATTTCTCTTTTGACTCCTCCAATATTAACTATAGCTAATTTATGTTCTCTGTTGGTTATTTCTGTTATTTGTCCGGGTATTCCTAAACACATTTTAGTTTTCCTTTTTTAAGATTTATCTCACGCAGAGGCGCAGAGACAACGGAGGTTTTTATAGCGTTTCTCTTAAGTATTTAGCGGCAGCAATTACACTTTGTCCTAGTGATAATCCTCCATCATTTGTTGGTACTATACTATGGGTTAATACGTTAATTTCTAATTTTTTTAACCGCATTTTTACCTGTTGTAATAAAATTTGGTTCTGAAATACTCCTCCTGTTAATACTACTTGATTAAATTGATGTTCTTGTCTAAGTTGTTTAACAATTGTTTCAATAGCAACAGCTAAACTTTTATGAAATTTTGCAGCTATTTCTGATGATGAAATGTGCTGTTTTATATCATTCAAAATTTCTCGCCATGTTGAGGATGTATTTATATAATATATATTAGCTGATTTTTCCAGTTTGAAGGAATAATTTATAGTTTCTTTATCATTGTTTAAAATATTGGTATCAGCTATTGCTTCCATTTCTATGGCTGCTTGTCCTTCATAACTGCATTGTTCTGGACAAATACTTATGGCCGCTGCTACTGCATCAAATAATCTACCTACTGATGATGTTAAGGGTGAATTAATACCTTTTTCTATGATTTGGTTGAGTAGTTTAGGGTTTTTATGTTCTAAAAATTTGATAATTTCTAAATCACTATATTTTTCTTGTATTTCTTCCCAACTAAAAGCATTAATTAATTGAGAATAGGTATTTCTCCAAGGTTGATAAATTGCCTGTTTTCCTCCTATCATGGGCATAGGTTTAAATGTTGCTAATCTTTGAAAACTTTGATAATCTGCTAATAAAAATTCTCCTCCCCAGAATGTACCGTCTTCACCATATCCTAAACCATCAAAAGCTATTCCTAAAATCGGTTTTGTATCTAAAGAAATTTGATTTTCTGCCATACAAGCGGCTATATGGGCGTGATGATGTTGAATTTCTGCTAATTTAATATTATTAACCGTTGCTAGTTGTTTACCTAGTTTAGATGATAAGTATTCTGGATGTTTATCAATAGCAATTATTTCTGGTTTATGTTCAAATAAATTCAGATATAAATTCAATGTTTCTTGATAAGCATTAAAGGCGGACGCATTTTCTAAATCTCCTAAATGTTGTGATAAAATCGCCTCACCTTCTCTCAATAAACAAAAAGTATTTTTCAACTCACTACCCATGGCTAAAATAGGCGGTATTTTTTCAAATCCTGGAGGTAAAATAATTGGTGCTGGTGCATATCCTCTAGCACGTCTGAGGGTTTGTATCTTATTATCAATAACCCTAACTACGGAATCATCTACTCTATTAACAATATCTCGATTATGTAATAGAAAATAATCAGCTATTTTGGATAATTTTTCTTTAGCATCTTCATTATTTATACATTGTGTTTCATCAGAAATATTACCGCTAGTTAAAACTATTGGTACTTTCATTCTTCTGAGAATTAAATGATGTAAAGGAGTATAAGGTAACATGAAACCAAGGGTATTTTGTCCTGGTGCTATAGAAGATGCTAATTTATAATTATCTTTAATTTTTAATAAAACAATCGGTGCAGTCGAACTTGTTAATAATTCTTTTTCTAAATCATTAATATAGCAATATTCAGAAATAATATTCATATCTCTTGCCATTAAAGCCAAAGGTTTATGATATCTATGTTTACGATTTTTGAGTTTTATCACTGCATTTTCTAAAGTAGCATCACAAGCCAAATGAAAACCACCTAAACCTTTAATAGCAACAATTTCACCCTTTTGTAATAAAGTACAAACAGCATCTAAATCATCCAACATTGAAAACATATCAGCGATCACCGGTTTACCGTCAGCACGTTCTAACCATGCACTTGGACCACACTTAAAACACGCCACAGGTTGGGCGTGAAAACGCCTATTTTCCACATCTTGATATTCCCTTTCACATTCCTTACACATTGGAAAATTCGCCATACTCGTATTATTTCTATCGTAAGGAATAGCGCGAATAATAGTTAACCTTGGACCACAATGAGTACAATTAGTAAAAGGATAGCGAAAATAACGACTAAAAGGATCAAAAATTTCCCTTTGACATTGGGGACAACTTGCAGCGTCAGGAGAAATTTCCGTTTTTACCACAGTATTTACACTATCAGAAATCACAAAATCATCAAAATTAAATTCTCCCCAATATAGACCTCTAACCACCTGATTAATCCTTGCCAAAGGCGGACATTCTTGATATAATTTATTCACAAACTCCGTGATTATTTCCTCACTACCAGAAACACGAATTAACACCCCTTTGCCATCATTATAAACCTCGCCTCTCAAACCTAAAATATTAGCTAAACGATAAACAGTAGGACGAAAACCCACACCTTGTACAGTCCCACAAACCCTAATTTCTTCTATTCTCATTCTTCCTCCTCTGCGACTCTGCGACTCTGCGTGAAAAAATCAAAACTTCCAAATCAAAACGCGATTATTCCCAGAATCAGAAACTACCACATTTTCCCCACAAACCTTAACTCCATAACACCAATTTAAACTTTGTCGTGTTGGTAGTCCAAAATTACGATTTTCACTTTTATTCGTAAAGTTATCTTGTCCAATGACAAAATCAGCATCTCCACTCTGTAATAATAGAATAGATTCTCGTTTTTTCCATGCTAACAAACGCGAATTAGCCGTATCAGCAACTATTAAATAATCTTCCCAAATATCTACCCCATAGGGCACACTTAAACTACTAGCACTAGGAAAATATGCACCTTGATTTAATTCCACAAAATTAAAGTTTTTTTGTCCTAAAACCACTGCACAAGGGGTATTATTTTCTGTGGGTATTCCTTTCCATATCATTACTCTATTATTACCTGCATCTGTAACTACTAAATTATCATTCCAAATGGTGATATCATGACACCAACGCATACTAGAAGCAGTGGGAGAACCGCCTCCATTTTCATTGCGAGATACCATATCTGGTTGTCCTAAAACTATGTCCGCAGGTTGGCTATTTTCAGTGGGTAATTGATTCCAAATTAATAATCTTCTGTTTCCCGTATCAGCGACAAATAGCTGACCTTGATAATAGAAAATACCATAAGGCCAATGTAGAGTATTAGCTGCGGGTTTTTGATTTCCTCGATTGGGTTCATTATCAAAAAAATTAATTTGTCCTAATACTAAATCTGCCGGAATATGACTATCTTTCGGAATATTATACCAGATTAAAATCCGATGATTCCAAGCATCTGCAACGGCTAAACCATGACCACATTTACAAATACCCGTAGGTACACTAAATGTAGATTTTCCCGGCGCATTTTTGGCGTTTTGTCCTTCACTAAAAAAGTCTGGTTGTCCAATAATTAAATCTGCCGGTTGGTTATCTTCTGTGGGTAAATTGCGCCACCCTAATAAACGATGATGTCCTGTATCTGCTACCCATAATGGTCCAGTTGGTGATAATAAACAAGCTGCACGAGGTCCGAACATTGTAGTAGGAGTTGGTGCAAGAGGAATTACTAATTGTTCGGGTGAAATATTATTTCCTAATATTATTTTGGCGCTATCGGAAAAGATGGAAAAATGAGATATATTTTGGTTTTGCAATGTAGAGAGGGAATTAATATTTACGCTATTTACTCCAGGTTTAGTTAATAAAATTGTAGGTTGGGTTAAGCGACAGCGAAACCCAACATATTTAGATTATGGGAAAACCTGGAATAATTCTATCAATTTCCTCCATTATTCGCAAAGTTTCTGTTAAAGAAATGACAATTTTTTGATACTGGTTAATTTCTGGGGTAGATAATTCTCGTTTGGCATTTTTTCTATCTTTTAGCCATTTATCTAATACTTGGTATCCACCGATTTTAAATTCCCAGATATGTGGAGGAATATTGGTAAAGTAATTCTGTTTATTAATATACAGCACTTTGCTCAACTATCTGGTACAAAGCGAAATCCTATAACCCTTGTTCCATAGACCTTTTGGCTATTGAGGTGTGGTACTTTAAAAAGAAAA
>OMJF01000183.1 GCA_900299285.1 Anabaena sp. 54
CTGCGTGGACTAAGGAAAAATTAAGGATTTGAAACCTGCGTAGGCAGGTTTTGTCTGTGTAGATGTGATTTCTAATCGCCCTTAGACTTTTAAAACATCTTTGCTCCTTTGCGTCTAAAGTACTTCGTACTTCGCTTCGCTAAGGCGCGAAATCAATATCATAATTTATAGAGTCTGACCCACCCTATTTAATCAACGCATTTACCTTTCTTCACACAATCTCCCGTCTGGTCATCTCTAGCAGACAGATTTGCCACTATCTGTAATTGAGTATTATTTTCGCTTATGTGAGTATTGTCTACGGATAACTTGTTACCTGCAAAACAAGCATTGGCATTGTATAGAGAGACTGACAATACCATTAGTCCTAAACCAATTATGTTCTTCATATAGAGATTGAATTCCCATTGATGATTGTGTAATCAGCAACGTCACCATAAGTGTGAATATCTGTACACGAACTAATAATTCTCAAAATTGCCAAAGGAATCCTGTCTCTAGTGTCTAATTCGATACTAGAAATGGTGCAATTTTTAGGTGCATTAGTCTATTCCTATCTATTCAAAGGGGTAAATCTAGATTTTTACTGGGTTTTACCCCCGCTATATCTTTGATTTCTCCGCAATTGACATCAATAAGTCGTTGTTTTCATTCATTCACAGATCAAAATCAGATCCGTAACTGCTAAATTTACTCTTACCCCCCGGTAGAGTGAATTTAGCCACAAGATAACGTTCTTTATACTTATGCAAATCTGATGAGTAAAACCCGGATAAAAAAAAGTTTTTTTACAAGAAACAAATATGAATATTATGCGTCAACACATAAGATACTGTAAAAAATATACTTTCTGGTTCTCTTTGTCTTCATAGCTTATACATATATAAGCACTAAAGACCTATTTAAAATCAGCTATACAGCCAGTTAATTAATTAGGAAATGATATTTTATCCGCAATTTATACTTAATAAATATGTATTAATAGTTTAGCAAACTGTTAAACATTAATTGCAATAATTAATACTCTAATTTCATAAAGTTAAAACTGGAAAAAATAAAAATAAATATACAAATGCTACCAAAGATTAATAAAATCAATAGAGTGATTTTCCTGAGTTAACGAGAACTTCAAGAGTTTTTGAGCCTATTCCTAATAAGAGTGTCAAAATAGTTAACGAATATTGCTTCAAAAATGTTTCTTTTCATTTCTTACTCATGACCTCTTCACAAGACGTAGATACTATAAATTCTCCCGACCTTAACCCAGAGGGATCAGAAAAACCAGCTATTAACCCCCTAGATGAATTACCGGGGGAAGTAGAAATGTCAATTTTTGACCACTTAGAGGAGTTGCGACAAAGAATTTTCTATGCCCTCATAGTTGTGGTAGTCGGTATTGTCGGTTGTTTTATCGGAGTCAAACCCCTAGTACAATTACTAGAAGTTCCTGCTCACGGCGTTAAATTTCTGCAATTAGCACCAGGAGAATTTTTCTTTGTTTCCATGAAAGTTGCCGCTTATGGTGGTTTAATCTTAACTACACCCTTTATTCTCTATCAAATCATTCAATTTGTGCTGCCTGGTCTCACCCTAAGGGAACGTCGTTTAGTCATTCCCGTGGTGCTAGGGTCAAGCGTGCTATTTCTAGGGGGATTAGTATTTGCGTATATTGCCCTCATCCCTGCTGCTTTGCAATTCTTCCTTAACTATGGTGCTGATGTTGTAGAGCAACTTTGGTCAATTGACAAGTATTTTGAATTTGTGCTGTTATTATTATTCACCACAGGACTAGCGTTCCAAGTTCCAGTTATTCAATTATTGCTGGCTTCCTTGGGAATTGTTTCTTCACAAATCATGTTAAAAGGCTGGCGTTATGTAATTATGGTATCAGTGATTTTAGGAGCGATTTTAACACCTTCTACAGATCCTTTAACCCAAAGTCTTTTAGCAGGTGCAGTTTTAGGGCTATACTTTGGAGGAATTGGACTAGTCAAACTTACGGGTAAATAATTGTCAGTGGTCAGTGGTCAGTGGTCAGTTGTCAGTGGTTGGTTGTCAGTGGTTGGTGGTCGGTTGTTTTTTCACTAGTAACTTACGTTATAAAATTACATTAATTGTTAATCGCTATGCAGAAAACCAGTTATCCTGATTGTTACCCTATAAAATAGGTTTTGATAATTTAATTAAATTAATTTTGTCAACGCTGGCTAATTTATCGCTAACGTAATCAAAGACAAACTTAATTTGTTTGTTTGACAATAGGAACAGTTCACAAGCATGATTCAAGAGCGCGTATTACCGACATTTAATAACGCCACAGTCCAAATTACCAAAGAAGAAGGATTGGGCTTATACGAAGATATGACATTAGGCCGTTTATTTGAAGATAAATGTGCCGAAATGTATTATAGAGGGAAAATGTTTGGTTTTGTCCACCTGTACAATGGACAGGAAGCGGTTTGTAGTGGCATCATCAAAGGTGCAATGCGTCCTGGTGAAGATTTTGTTTCCAGTACCTACCGTGACCATGTTCATGCTTTAAGTGCTGGAGTACCCGCACGAGAAGTTATGGCGGAATTATTCGGTAAAGCCACAGGTTGTAGTAAAGGGCGCGGTGGTTCTATGCACATGTTTTCTGCCCAACACCGGTTATTAGGAGGTTATGCTTTCGTCGCTGAAGGTATTCCTGTGGCTGCTGGTGCGGCTTTCCAGTCCAAATACCGTCGGGAAGTTCTGGGAGACAAGAACGCAGACCAAGTGACCGCTTGCTTTTTTGGTGACGGTGCTGCTAACAATGGTCAATTTTTTGAAACCTTGAATATGGCAGCTTTATGGAAATTGCCGATTCTTTTTGTGGTAGAAAATAATAAGTGGGCCATTGGTATGGCTCATGAAAGAGCAACTTCCCAACCAGAAATTTACAAGAAGGCCAGTGTGTTTAACATGGTAGGTGTGGAAGTGGACGGAATGGACGTTTTAGCAGTCCGTCAAGTGGCTCAAGAAGCGGTAGCCCGCGCCCGTGCTGGTGAAGGACCGACTTTAATTGAAGCCATGACCTATCGCTTCCGGGGTCACTCTCTGGCGGACCCCGACGAACTCCGCAGTAAAGAAGAAAAGGAATTTTGGTTTGCTCGTGACCCCATTAAAAAGTTAGCTGGTTATTTGCTCGAACAAAATCTCGCTACAGAAGCAGAACTCAAAGATATTGAGAAGAAAATTCAGGGTATTATCGAGGAAGCGGTTAAATTTGCTGAAAGTAGCCCCGAACCTGACTCTAGTGAGTTATATCGCTTCATTTTTGCTGAAGACGAGTAAATTAGGGAGTGGGGACTGGGTAATGGGTAATGGGTAAAATGAAATTATGTTTGCTATCATTAATATGGCTTCACTCCTGATAGGAATACGCTACTACACAAGCAAAGTCCACCTGCGTGGACTAGGGAAAAAATTGAGGGTTTTAAACCTGCTAAGGCTGATTTTGCCTGTGTAGATGTGATTTTTAATAGCTTAAGTGAGACTTTTCCGACATCCTCATAATCGCTAAAAATAAAGTATAAATATCTTTATTATCTTTATTGATATAAATTTATGCCTAGAACTGCAAGTGAATATGCTGTTTTCCTGCTTTTAGAAGGTGGACACCGAGAAGAGGTGCGTTTTCCTACTATTCAAGAATTTCAAAAGTGGTACAGTGGTGAACTTGTGCCAAAATCCGCTTCTAACGATTTTATTAATGTACCAATTAAGAATATTCAGGGAGAATATATGGTGGTACGTCCGTCTAAAATTGCGGGGATTAGGGTAGAACCTGTTTTTAATTCGAGTATGGAAAGATGATGAGAAAAAACCTGACTTTATTTGCTTTCACTCTGGGAATTGCGTTTATAAATCCATTTTCGTCAGTTTTAGCCCAAATTCCGATTCCACAGCCGATAGAAGTCCCTCCAGCTACCCCTGAAACACCAGCCGCAGGTTTACCACCACTACAAAAGGTGGATATAGATACTGTTTGTACTCCTCAAAATTGCTTGGGTTGGGACGAACAACTCTGGGGTCAACAGGGGGATAAACAAGCACTACTAACTGCCATAGATAACAGTTTACGTTATCTGGAAAGCAATAAAGCCGTTGCAGCCTATCAAACTTACCCAATTACAGAAATTACTTTAGATCGGGTACGTCGGAGTTTAGTAAGATTTCGGGAAGTGGTAATTAATTCTCAGTCAGCAGCAGAATTACAGGCCGCTGTGCGTCGGGAGTTTGTCTTTTACCAGTCTATAGGCAATGATAATAAAGGGACTGTGAAATTCACAGCTTATTATGAACCTGTGTATACTGCTAGTCGAGTCAGGACTTCTGTATACAAGTATCCCCTCTATCGTCTCCCCAAGGACTTTCAGAAATGGCCAAAACCCCACCCGAAACGAATTGATTTGGAAGGGAAAAATGGTTTACTAGGTAATAGAAGTAGGTTAAAGGGTTTAGAAATTGTCTGGTTTAGTAATCGTTTAGAACCATACATGATTCATATCCAAGGTTCTGCCCAAATTAGATTAACTAACGGCCAAAGAACGTCTGTTGGTTATGCTGGAGGAACGGATTATCCTTAGACTAGCATCGGTAAGGAATTGGCAAAAGATGGTAAACTACCTCTGATCGGTCTAACTATGCCGAAATTAATTAGTTATTTCCGGCAAAATCCTAGACAGTTAAGCAATTATTTACCACGTTGGGAAAGGTTTGTTTTCTTTGCAGAAACTAACGGTAGACCTGCTACGGGTAGTCTTCTTATCCCTGTAACCGCTGAACGTTCTATTGCTACGGACAAAGATATCATGCCGCCGGGAGCATTGGCACTAATTGTCAATTCTTTTCCCTATCCTAATGGTAGTGGCAAGTTGGAATCTCGTCTAGTGAACCGTTTTGTTTTAGATCAGGATACCGGTAATGCAATTAAGGGACCAGGAAGGGTTGATTATTTTATGGGTTCTGGTCAATTAGCGGGCGATCGCGCTGGTATTTCTGGCGGTAATGGTTTACTATTTTATTTATTACTAAAAGAGTAAGCAATAGCCAAGAGGCAAGAGAAAAACTTTATTTTCTGCCTCTTGAAGATGGATGTCAATCTTTCTTAATAAGGTGGATAATCAAGTTCATCATCATCTGCATAAACATAGGAATTGCTAACACCAGCCATTTCTGCTTTAGAACTTTCTGGTTTAACTACTTCCTTACCAAATTCTTTGTATTCTTCAAAAGCTTTATGAATCATTTCCGATTCTGGGGAATCTGAAGCAATCATATAATCTGTAAAGTTTGCTACTGTAGGATGTTTATAATCTACAGTTGCAGCTACTAGGGCTGTATTCGGTTCAATTCCTCTTTCTTCTGCTTCAATTATCGGGCAATAAATGCCATGGGCATGAAATAATGGACCTTTGGGAGTGACTGGTTTTTTTTGAAACCCAGCATAAGCTTTTTCTAATTCTCCCGCAAAACCCCCTGTAATTCTGCCTTGTTGATATTCTGCGTAATTTTTACCAAAACTAGCACAAGCTGAACCACTCAGAGTTAATTGTAATGGTAATTGGTGCAAAAACTTTTTATCTTCACCGACTAAAAAAATTATATGGCGGGTAAAGGTTTTAAATTTCAGTTTATCTGCTAAAAAAGCATCGTAATTATCTTTAAAAGTTCCTAATTTAATTCCCGTTTCTCGGTCTTTCACAGATAACGGACCACGACGGACTATAACCAGTCTGGGCGTAGTCGTCAGAAATACTGTGTCTACTTCTCCAGAACTAAAGGTGTGCTGTATCTCTTGCCAATTATGATCGGGTTTGAAACCAACAGCTTGGGCGTTATCCAATTTAATCGCTAAACCATAACTTTGTAAACCGTCTTCACCATAGCGAGGACTGATCATTTGACACCAAGGGACTACTTGGGACGGTGGGGCGTTAAATTTTTCGTCTTCAAAGTCAAATTTGGCAGGTGCTTTCATGATTTTAGAATATCAAAGTGTTTAATTTTATGACTTTATCTTTTGTACCATATAGTGGCACTAGTTAGATCCAGAGTATCAGATCAGGCGGTTAGGATTAAGAAGTTGTTGAAAAAATCGTTTAGATCAGCTGAAATAAATATCAGAGAGTCTTGTTGACTAGGGTGGGTTGGAAGCCCATAGCTATACTATGATCCTGCAATAGAGATATTAACATAAAAATAAAGCGATCGCTCACCATGATTCAAGAAAAAAATCGCTTTATTTTTATTTTTTATTTTTATTATTTATATCATGATATATATCATGAACTTCTCTCTATTGACGAGTGATCACCAAATTTGAAGTTAGGGTAATATTTAGATCTTGTTCTGGTCTGAGAACAAAAACATCGGCTTTTTGTTTTCGTAATAATACACTAGCTAAAGCCCCTGCTGCTGCGCCACCAACAGGTTCTAAAACTTCAATTTTCTTATTACCTGTTACCAAAGAAATCAAAGTAGCAGCACCCGCACCAATAGCCGCATCTGTTAATATTTGTCCAGTGCTTGATCCTTTCGTAATTGTTTCTGTTTGGGTGATAGTTTTAGAGTTAGCAAAAATCTGTAATCTTTGTCCAGAAGGAAATACTAATTCTCTGGCTACAAAGCGCACACCTTGACGGTTATTATTATTATTAGATGCCCCATTTAATCTTACTGGTTGTAACTCACCAATAACTTGAGTATTAGCAGGGATGAGAATATTTCTGTTATTATCAGTAATATTGTCAGCTATTTTCAAAGTTAAGGCTAATGTTTCCCCTGGTTTGACAATAACTTTCTCCTTTTCGTAGGTAACAGGTAAAGTTACATTAGCGGGGATACTAATTGTCCGCGATTGATTGAGATTAAATCCTTGGGCAAAAACAGGATTAAATGATAGCATGGGGATGGCTGTACCTGTGGTAATGGCCATGGCCATGAGTGCAGCGGTGCTAGATTGCCAACGGATAGAATTATTCATGATAGGATTGTCAATGATATAATATATGATATGTGAGATGACGTGGATTGGCTAGGATGGTTTCTAGACAATTTATATATCTTATCATATCCTGAATAAGCTGATGTGCAACTAAATTGTATAATTCTAATATTATTAACTCTTGTGGAACAGTCCGGACAGCCTGTTAAACTTATACAAATTAAATGCAGTACAGCTTACCTGACTTGGGGGTTAGATTACCCCACCCCGCACCTAAACAAGTTTAAATATTAAAGAGATTAAATAATGGTAAAACTGAAAATTATCAAAATATGGTGTTACCCGTGTCTGCAAAAGATATATTTCACGAAGCAGTAAAAAAGGCTTTAGAAAAAGAGCAGTGGTTAATTACAGATGATCCACTAAAATTCAAATTTGGCAACGTTAACTTTCAAGTTGATTTAGGTGCAGAGAAATTAGTAGCTGCTGAAAAAGAAGGTGAGAAAATAGCTATAGAAATTAAAAGTTTCCTGAATCCTTCAGCAATTACAGATTTTTATGCTGCTTTAGGTCAATTTCTTAGCTATCGTTTAGCGCTAGAAAATCTTGAATCAAATCGGACTTTGTATATGGCTATTCCGGTAGATGCTTATCGAGATTTTTTTCAACTTGAATTTACTCAAATTGCGCTACAAAAGTATCAAGTGCCATTGATTGTATACGAAGCAAGAAAAGAGGTGATCATAAAATGGATAAAATAACCCTATACCGAGAATACATTAAAACCCTACTCACAAATTACGCCAAAGATGATATTTCCACCGAAGAAGTAGATGTACAACTCATCTTTGATACAGAAAACGACCATTATCAATGGATGAACGTGGGATGGGAAGACTTAAATCGCGTTTATCGCACTGTGATACACTTAGATATTAAAAATGGCAAAATTTGGCTACAACAAAATTTAACAGAAGAAAATCCCGCCGCAGACTTAGTAAAAATGGGAGTTTCCAGAGAGGATATTGTACTAGGTTTACATCCTCCTTATAAACGCCCCTATACAGATTATGGAGTAGCTTAAAAACTTCTGCTTATTTTTGTTCTTTTGTGTCTTTGCGTGAGATACAGGGGTTTCCGCTTTTATGAGGTACATCTTAAGTCCCCTCCTCTCACCCCCCTTATTCCCCCCGCTGCGGGGGGAAGAAAAGGATAAACTTTTGATATTGGAGGGGGTTGGGGGTGGGGTTCTTGTACCTCATAACATCGGGAAGTGCTGTAAAATTTCACTGTCTGTTTGAGGATAAAATTGTAGGTTGGGTAGAACGAAGACCAAGCCGAACATTTCGGCGATTTTGTTGGGTTTCGTACCTCAACCCAACCTACACTGTTAATAATTGTTTGACAGCAGTGTTGATGATTTTTTCGCTGTCTGTTTGCGTTTGGGTAAGTTTGGTTTCTAGTTCGTCGCACAGTTTCATTAATTTATCTACTTTGGAAACTATGCGTTTTTGTTCATTAAGTGGTGGGAGAGGAATAGGAAATTTTGATATATTTCCCATACTAAGGTTTGCTCTAGCATTATCTACTTGTTTATCAAACATGAAGGATATACAAATTGGACTATTAAAGAAATGAAGAAGGTAATTCAAATTTAATAGATAATTTTGTCCTATAATTCTAATCAAACAAACAGCTTGATTAATATTTGCAATTTTATCTGTATTATAGATAGCACTACGCCCTATTGAAGCTCCAACAATGTTCATCAATATATCATTTTTACTTAAAATAGAACGAGGTTCTATTTGATTGAATTTTTTTTCAACATATTTAGGATTAGTTAAATCAATTGAATAGTTTCTAACATTTTCACTGGTAATAAATAAAATGCCATCATCTTGTTCTATTTCTACATAATTAACTCCTTGCCATTTGGGTGAAGAACCCTTAGTAATTAACTCACAGAGGTTTTCTAGTCTTACCCATTCCCAACCTTTAGGTAATTCAAACGGTATTTCATCATCTTTAATTAGTGGTAAAGATTTCTCCTTCTTAACCTTCCCTTCTTTAACTAACCGTTCCTTTTCCTTCTTAATTTTCTCCAATAAAACCGCCGCAGGTTCATCATTTTTATCCTGCGGAACTAACTTACCCATAACAGCTAATTGCAGAATAGTTTGACGCAATTTACTAATATTTTCTGGTACACTGTAGAGTAAGTCAAAATTATCGCAAATGCGCTGCCAATTTTTGGTGAATGTGTCTGGAGTGTCAGCAGTCAGGAGTTTATCTAAGGCTGCATTATTTATTAATATCTGTGTTTCCCGTTTCTTTTTTTGTTGTGCTTCTAATTCGTCGCACAGTTTCATTAATTCATCTACTTTGGTAACGATGCGTTTTTGTTCTGCAAGTGGTGGGAGAGGAACTAAACCTTGGTAGAGTTGTCCATCATTAATAGCTGGATATGCCATTCCCTTCATTTGCGATTCTACATACTCAATAAAGGGATTACTACGAAGATAGAAATATAGATATTGAGCTATTATGATTGAAAAAGGATGAATTACTGCAAAGGCTGTACTAACAATTGGTTCAGGCTTAAATTCTTTATCAATGATTGCTATATTTAAAAGATAAGGGCGAACTGTTGAATAAATTAATGTGCCTTTATAAACTATTTTTCTGGCTCGTGAAGGAGCTTCATTAGGTTGAAGAATATTTACATCATTGGAAATAATTCCTTTTTCTTTATTAATTGCAGATACGTCAATGTATGTAAACTCTATATCTGGTTTTTTTTGTCCCCAATCATGTCCTACATCAGCCAAATGAACCCATATCCAATTTTTTGGAATTTTATAAGGTATTTCAGTATTATTAATTTTAATAGTAGTTCGAGCCTTTTTAATCTTCCCTTCCTTAACTAACCTTTCCTTTTCCTTCTTAATTCTCTCCAACAAAACCGCCGCAGGTTCATCATTTGCATGTTGCGGAACTAACTTACCCCTCACAGCTAAATCTAAAATCAATTCCCGTAACTTCTGCACACCATTAGGCGCTTCTGCTAACACATCAAAATGGTTAAAAAACGTTTCTAAATTCATAGCAATTGACCTCCTAAAGCCGTCATCAATTCCCGTTTTAAACTATTGCGAGTATCACCCAAATCAGCTAAAAGACTTTGATATTCTTCTAACATATCCTCCACATTTCGATGTTCAAAATCAACCGTGTGAGGATTTTTAATATCTAAATTATAGCCATTATCCTTAATCACTTGAATAGGAACTTTCCAAGCAAATTCCGATTCTATTCTATCATCCCACCAAGCCTTCTCCGGTGCAAATTCTTCTATCCTAATGGGCTTAGTTTTCGAGTAGGGCTTATAACCCGGTGGATAGGGGTGTTCATAATACCAAATCTCTTGAGTAGGTTCACCTTTAGTAAAGAATAATAAATTAGTTTTAATGCCAGTATAAGGACTAAAAACCCCATTTGGTAAACGGACAATAGTATGTAAATTACATTTCTCCAACAACTTTTCCTTAATGCGGGTTTTCACACCTTCACCAAATAAAGTACCATCTGGTAAAACAATACCACCTCGTCCTCCATCTTGTAATAAATGAATAATCAATAATAAAAATAAATCCGCCGTTTCTTTAGTGCGGAAAGTAGCCGGAAAACCACCTTCAATTCCATCTTCTTCCATACCACCAAAGGGCGGGTTAGTAATAATTACATTAACTCTATCACTAGGTTTATAATCTCTTAAAGGTCGAGATAAAGTATTATCATGTTTTATTGCTGGAACTTCCACACCATGCAATAACATATTAGTCATACATAATAAATGGGGTAAAGGTTTTTTCTCCACACCGCGAATTAATTTATAAAGTTTTTCCCTATCTTCTGAAGTTTTCACATATTTATTTTTAATATGTTCCAAAGCACAGGTTAAAAAACCTCCCGTACCGCAAGCAGGGTCTAAAATTCTTTCTCCCAATTTCGGGTCAATCATATCTACCATAAACTGAGTTACAGCGCGGGGAGTGTAATATTCTCCCGCATTTCCCGCGCTTTGTAAATCACGGAGTATTTGTTCATAAATATCCCCAAATAAATGCCGGTCTTGGGAACTATTAAAATCAATTTCATTTAATTTATTAATTACTTGGCGGATAAGAGTGCCATTTTTCATATAATTATAGGCATCCTCAAATACCGCTTGAATAACAAACCCGTGGCGGTTTTTATCTTGATAGGTATTCGTGTCTTTTAGAGTTTTGAATAAAACATTATCCACAAAATCCAGTAAAGTTTCCCCTGTGTCTCCTTCCGAGTCTGTAGCCCAATTGCGCCACCTTAAAGCGTCTGGTATGGGAGAATGGTAATTATCATCTAACAGTTCATATTCTGCTTCTCTGTCGTCAAAAATCTTGAGGAAAATCATCCATACTAATTGACTAATGCGTTGGGCATCACCATCCACACCCGCATCTTTCCGCATAATATCTTGAATAGTTTTTATCGTGGTACTGATTGACATTTTTTATAAACTATATTCCGCACTGCGATTAATATTACACCAAGTCGGGCAAATATAATTATTAATCTTAGCAAACATCCTGTAAATCCTGAAATCCTGGACATCCTGATTCAGACAATTGGGTTTTCTCAACCCAACCTACATTATCTTGTTCACAATCTCCTAATAATTCATCTAAACTATCTGGAAACGTCCCTCTTATTACCATTTTAGTAAACACCTCATAACAGTCATCCTTAGCACCCTCTTTTCGTGGAAACCCCAACCATAAAATTACAATTGCTTTTAATTGTGGAGTATCAAAAACCCGAAAAAATAGCCGATACCGTTCGGGTAAACCCATTTTTTTAACTCGACTATAGCGTTTTAATGCACCAGTTAAAACAAAATGACTAGCAAAAGGATCAGCAGGAATTTTAGTTTCAATTGCTATCGTAATTGCTGCAAAAAGTTTTACAGTTGCATGAGTTTTAAACTCAGCTTCTGGTAATTGTTCGCGTAAATTAGCAACGCGATTTGATAATGCTTGATATTGACTACCAAATAATTGGGGATGAAAATAAATTTCCCAGTTATTACTAACAAATTTACTCATCTTCTAATTCTACACCTTCAATTAGTTGATGAGCAGCTTTAGACATTTCTGTTGTATAAGGTTGTAATGTATTATTTTTCAATGCTTCTGTAGTAGCAAAATCAAGAAATAGCCGCATTAATAGCGAGTCTTCTGCATCTTCATCATCATGCAATTGAGGAACAATTCGTACAATTGCTGTATCAGGTGATAAAACCTCAATCCAACCATCTGCATTTGCAAATTGGGGATGTTCACGATAAAAATCAGCAGGAAGTCGAAACCCTGCACTGTTGCCAATTTTGGTGCTACGAATATTGTAGGAGTTACTCATTTGTTATGTATGTACATGATGTAATTACATTATAGCCATAAATCAGCAGATTATGATAAAATTCCTGTTTTATCCTGTAAATCCTAAAATCCTGGATATCCTGATTCAGACAAAATCAAGCTACATTATAAAGTTGATTTTTTAACTCTTGTAATACCTCTAAATATTTTTGTTTATTACCAAATAAATTGACAATTTCCATAGGTGTACCCATTTTATCAAAGGGTTGCACTTTTAAATCACCTATCTTTTCAATATTTTCAATCCCCTCATCTGCATATTTATCTAAAAGTGCATCTAAAACCGCACGGGCTTTTTCACTGTATTTATTAAAGTAATCACGCTGACGTACTTTTTTAGCCCTTTCTTTACGACTTAACGCAGGTTGGTCAAATGCTACATGACAAATTAAATCAAAAGGATCAAAATCTTTCCCTACTTCCTGTGCTAATGCTTCTAATAAAATACCTTGTTCATTCAACTCTTGAATAATAGCTTGTTTCTGTTCGGCTGCATTCCAACGCCGCAGAAATTTATCTAAAGTTGTAAATTCTTGTTGGACAGTTTTGCGAGTGTAGTCTTTAATAGATTCTGTGATTAATTTACCATCTTTACCATAATAAAGTGTCCTTTCCGAAACTATATCCACATCTACACCTATAGGTACAAATTTAACTCGCTTTTGTCCTGATTTTTCAGGTAAATCATCAATATTATCTTTACCATCTGTACTACCATTATCATCATCTGGAGGTACGGGAGATTCTCCTGTTTGTGGTTCATATATTTGTACAGGTTCACCATCAAAATCTGGATCTAAAAACAACTTAGTGACTTTTTTGAAATCTATAATTGTGAAATATTTTTTATCAAATTCTTCATTAATTCTTGTGCCTCTACCAATGATTTGTTTAAACTCTGTCATTGAACGAATATTTTTATCTAAAACAATTAATTTACAGGTTTGGGCATCTACTCCTGTAGTCATTAATTTAGAAGTTGTGACAATTACGGGATAGGGACTTTCTGGTAAAATAAAGTTATCTAATTCGGCTTTTCCCTGTTCATCATCTCCCGTAATTCGCATAATATATTTACGATTTTGGGCAACTAAATCACTATTTTCATTAATTAAAGCGCGGCGCATTCTTTCCGCGTGGTCTATATCTTCACAGAATACAATGGTTTTATCAAATCTGTTAGTAGCTTTGAGAAATTCCGTGATCTTTTTAGCTACTAAAATATCTCGATTTTCTAATATTAATGTGCGGTTAATGTCTTTTTGTGTGTAAAGTTTATCATCAATTAACTGATTATATTTATCTAATTCTCCTGGTGCTGGTTGCCAGCCTTCTAAGTCTTTATCAATATCAATTCTCACAACTTTATAAGGCGCTAAAAATCCATCTTCTATACCTTGTTTGAGAGAATAAATATAAATAGGTTCGCCAAAATAATCTATATTAGAAACATCTTTAGTTTCTTTAGGTGTAGCAGTTAATCCTATTTGAGTAGCGGTAGAAAAATATTCTAAAATTTCCCGCCATGCAGAATCATCAGCGGCGCTACCTCGGTGACATTCATCAATGACAATTAAATCAAAGAATCCCCTAGAGAATTGTTTATAAATATTTTTAGATTCTTCTGTTCCTGATACCCCTTGATAAAGGGCTAAATAAATTTGATATGATTTATCTACTTGACGGTTTTTAATTTTCGTCATGGCAGAACCAAAGGGTTTAAAATCATTGGTTTTAGTTTGGTCTATGAGAATATTTCTATCTGCTAAAAATAGGATTCTGGTTTTAGTTTTAGATTTCCATAATCGCCAAATAATTTGAAAGGCTGTGAAGGTTTTACCCGTGCCTGTAGCCATAACTAATAATATCCTGTTTTCACCTTGAGCGATCGCTTCTACAGTTTTATTAATAGCAATTTGTTGATAATAACGCGGTGATTTACCACTACCATCATCATAATAACTTTGGGTGACAATAGGCTGTAGTTCATTATCAATATTTTTCCATTGACAATAACGTTGCCATAATTGTTCAGGGGTGGGAAATTTATCTAAAGGAATTTCTCTTTCTATGATTCCTGATGTTAAAGTTCTATCATGTTCTAAAAATGCGTCACCATTGGAACTATAAACAAAAGGTATATCTAATATTTCTGCATAATTAAGCGCTTGCTGCATTCCACTACCAACATTATGATGATTATCTTTGGCTTCAATAACAGCAATTTTGATATTAGGTTTGTAATAAAGAATATAATCAGCGCGTTTACTTTCTCCTCTTGTGACTAATTTACCTCTTACATAAACTCGTCCTGCGGTAAAAGTGACTTCTTCACGGATTTGGGTGTGTAAATCCCACCCTGCGGTTTGTACTATGGCAGGAGTAATGTATTTAGTACAGATGTCGCGCTCACTGAGGGCTTTTTTGTCAAAGTCCATAGTATTGATTCTTGTGATGTCTTCAGCACATATATTAGTTATTGTATCAGTAACCGCAATTTTGACAATTACTTGCCCTAAGATTTAAA
>OMJF01000184.1 GCA_900299285.1 Anabaena sp. 54
AGGTATGAAAATCAAATATTCTAGTTCTTAAACTCTTACTCTGGAGCGTCCTTGAGCGCCTCTGCGTGAGAAAAAATCATACCTTCATTCACCAACGCCAAAAATTTAGATCCCCGACTTCCTTGAGAAGTCGGGGATATTTTTATTTAGGGGCGGCTGGTTGAGAGCCGGGAATAGTAATATCTATGGTTGTCACCTGCGTGGGTAAATTAGTTAATGGTTGTTTGATTCCAGTTTGATTTCCTACCACTAAAGTAACCAAATTTTCTGGTTTCAAGTATTTCTGTGCTACCCGTTTGACATCTGCTACTGTAGTAGCAGCAACGGCTTTTTGATAACGAAATAAGAAATCAGCCGGATAGCCATAATATTCATATCGCATTAACCGAGATAGAGTTTGACTAGGATCTTGAAAATTGAAAACAAAGGAATTTAGAGTAGAGTCTTTAGCATCATTTAATTCCTTAATTGTGACATTTTCAGTTTGTAAACGCTTGATTTCCGTTTGTAATGATTTGATGAATTGAACCGTAGTTTCCGTGCGAGTTTGTCCTCCAGCGATAAACATTCCAGGATAGTCAAAACGGGGATTCCAGACACCATATACAGAATAAGCTAAACCTTGACGCGATCGCAACTCATTAAATAAACGTCCGCCAAAACCATTTAAAATACCATTCATCACATCCAAAGCGGGATAATCAGGACTATTGAATTTTCCACCCAAATGACCAATTAAAACACTACTTTGGGTGAGTTGGGGTTGATTAACAAAATATACACCACCTAAATTAGCTTGGGTGACTTGTGGTAATTGAGTTTTAGTAATTTCAGGACTTGGTTTCCAGTCACCAAATTTGGCTTGAATGAGCGATCGCATTTTTTCAGGATTAAAATCGCCAACAATCCCTACAATCAGATTATTGGGGTGAAAATATTGCTGATAGAAATTAAGTAAATCATCACGAGAAATTTGATCAATATTAGCATATTCAACTGTCCGGGCATAAGGACTTTTTTGTCCATAAATTAGCTTTTTAAACTCTCGACTGGCGATACTATTAGGACTATCATTGCGACGAGAAATATCACCACGAATTTGAGTTTTTTCCAAATCCAATTTATCTTGAGCAAACGCAGGTTCTCGTAATACCTCAGTAAATAACCCAAAAGCCATTTCTAAATCTTCCTTGAGAGCTTCAAAACTCACACTACCAACAGCTTCTCCCATATCTGTTTCCACCGCTGCGGCTCGTTGTTCTAAGATCTCATTTAACTCATTTGCGGAATGTTTTTGAGTCCCACCACTCCGCAACGTAGACCCCACCAAACCAGCTAAACCAACCTTTTGGGCTGCTTCCCAACGGCTACCTGTTCTTACCAAAGCCGTACCACTAACCAATGGTAGCTCATGATCTTCCATTAAATAAACCACCAAACCATTTTTTAGTACATACCGTTCATACTTAGGTAACTTAACCGCCGCCACCGGGGGAAACTTTAATTCATTATAATACTTTGCTGTTGTTCCCGCCCAAGAAAAATTCAAATTTACGAAGAAACAAACAACAACCATTACCAAAGTAAAAACAAATCTTTCTCCCCTAGAAAACTGGAATTTTTTATTTTTCAAATCAAACCTCAACATATCCTTCTTCTCTATTTTCAATTTTTTTAGCATAACTTTTCCTAATTTCCTCAAGAGACATTTTCAAACTCTTCCTCTCTGCGACTGGAGCGACTCTGCGTGAAATCAAACCTAAATTTTCACCCTGGTTGTTTTGACAACAACTTACCAACAATGCGATTTTCTGGCGTAAAAGTATTACGAGCTACCCTTTGAATATCTTCAGGGGTCACTGCTGCAATTTTATCCAATTGCAAAAACAAATTACGCCAAGAACCGGTTTTGACTTCATATTCTAACAACTGTTCCGCCATGCCTGAATTAGAATCTAAACTGCGTAATAAAGTCGCTCTTGCTTGAGTTTTTAGTCGTTCTAATTCCACCGCAGATACAGATTCCGTTTTCAATTTATCAATTTCTTTCCTTAAAGCGATCGCTAGTTCATCTACTGTTTTCCCTGGAGATGTTAGGGCATAGAATAAAATTAGATTGGGATATTTATCCCCAGGAAAACCGCTATAACCTTCCGCATTTAGGGCTAATTTTTGTTTTTCTACCAAGGACTTATAGAGTCTTGATGTTCTCCCGTTACTCATTAAACTACCGATTATTTCATAAATTGCATAATCAGGATCGGTAATAGCTGGAATGTGATAACCCTCTAAATACCAAGGTTGAGTAGATAATTCTAAAGTAACTTCTCTAGTTGCAGTTTGCTGAGGTTCTCTTGGTAGTTTTTGTTGAGGTTTAGGTTTAGCTTGATAACGTCCAAAGTAAGTTTTCGCTAGTTTTTTCACTTCATTGGGGTTTACATCTCCCACAATAGCAATAGTTAAATTACTGGGAGCATAATAAGCTTTAAAAAACTTCCTCACATTCTCCGGTGTTAAGTTGCGAATATCTTGATCATAACCAATTACTGGTCGTCGGTAAGGATGAACTTTGAAAGCAGTATCTATGAATTTTTCTACCATCTGGCCGATAGGAGAATTTTCTATTCGTAAGCGTCTTTCTTCCAAAATTACTTCTTTTTCTTTATAAAATTCTCGAAAGACAGGATCTAAAAATCTATCAGATTCTAAAGACATCCATAATTCTAATTTATTCCCAGGAAAACTGTAAAAATAGCGGGTAGCTTCTGAAGATGTATTAGCATTTAAACCCACACCTCCAGCTTGTTCGACAATTTGCCCTATTTCGTTCTGTTTAACTAATTTTAGGGCTTGGGATTCTACTGATTTAAACTCGGTTTCTAACCGGGCTATTTCCTCTTTTTTATTGTCGGCTTTGGCGATTTTAATTTGGTTATCCAACTTTTCTAATTTTTCCAGCAGTGGCGCTTCGGCTTTATAATCTTTAGTACCGATGCGCTTTGTTCCTTTAAAGGCTAAATGCTCTAAAAAGTGGGCTACACCAGTTTGTCCATCTGGTTCATCAATACCACCTACATCAGCATAAGTCAAAAAGGAAATTACCGGAGCTTGATGTCTTTCTAAAACAATGAATTTTAATCCATTATCCAGACGAAATTCTGTTAAACGATTAATTACTTGTTCTAGGTAAGGCTGAATGGAATTTTGGGGCTGTTGCAGGGCTATGGCCATTTCTGCTACCCATCCCCAAGTCAAGACTATCAACGCTAAACTAGTGGCTAATAGAGGACGAAATGGGGACTTTTTAACGCCAGCGGTCAGCAAATTCAAAATTGTCTGCATAAGCAAAAGTTAAAGTAGGTTGACATGACTAGAAAGATAGAATTATTAACCCACACACACAAGAGTTAACCTTCTATGAAAATTTTTGTAATTTCTGCATCCCTCGTTGCACAATAAGGCTACCAATCCTATTTTGAAGATATCAAAATATGCGAATTTTTCATCTTCCGCCATCATCAGAAGTCCAGACTCGCACCCGAATTTTGCAAGCAGCACAACGATTGTTTGCTACCAAGGGATTCGAGAAAACTACAACCCGTGATCTAGCACAAGGTGCAGGAGTCGCTGAAGGCACTCTCTTTCGTTATTTTGACAATAAAAAAGCAATTTTGGTGGAAGTGGCCACTAATGGCTGGGTGGATATTCTCACAGATTTACTCACAGAACTCAGCGAAATGGGTAGTTATCAGGCTATAGCCCAAGTTATGCGTCGTCGAATGTGGAATTTACAAAAAAACGCCGATCTTATGCGTGTTTGCTTTATGGAAGTACAATTTCATCCAGATTTGCGCGATCGCATTCAAACGGAAGTTATTGATAAAATGACAGATGTGGCTGAAGCATTTTTTCAAACGGCCATAGATAAAGGTATCTATCGTCAAATAGATGCCAAACTTGGCGCTAAGGTATTTTTAGGTTTATTTGCGATCGCCGGTTTTGCTGATTATACCCTACTAGAACCCAATGCCTCCCCCCAAGAAATGCAAAAAATGGCAGAAGGACTGGCAGATATCTTTCTTCATGGCGTTTTAGCAAAGGATAATTAATAATTAAATTCAATATTTTCGGTTCTACCGTACTTGTTATGCTAATTTAACAACTGGTTCGAGGGAACTCTTGACAGGGAACTCTTAACAGGGAACAAGAAGGAATATTCAGACATTTTCTGAAATAACTAACATTATTTCCCTTATACAGTCAGCCTTTTCAGATTTTATCTGAATAATTTAGCATATTAGGTACTCAAGAACCATATTTTCTAGTAGGGTGGGCATTACCCACCTAACTATCACTAATTAGCAACTTCAGCCATTTCAATTATCCTTCCGTCATAATCCTTAACTAAAAAATTCCAAGGTTTTTGATTACGAATTTTGAATTTTAAACCCCGGACTTCCACTCGCATTAAAATTAATTCTAGACACTCATGATCAAAGCAAACATGACGCTGCTGATCCTTTGTCCCTAAACTAGCACCTGTGATAATATGTAATTGAGTATTTTTTTTCAGTTGATACCATAGCCCGTCATTACCATGATTCACAGTCCTATTAGACCAACTGGGACTAGCAGACATATACAGTGGGTCAATACCTGTAGCACCAATGGTTTGCTCATAATTGTAATAATAATGCAAAGGTACTTCCGCTACGGGCAAATCTAACAATCCTTCATACAACTGTCGCGCAACTTCTAAATCTGATACCATAACAGTATAAACTTTAGGAGCGCTACTAAGAAACATCCACATAGCACCAGCGTAAGCCGCCAGCAGCATAATCATAATCCCTTGGGTGGAGAATAGGCTATCCAAGGGCAGGGAAGGCAAAAATGAGCCTAAAGTTAGTGGACTTAGCAGGAACATTATGGAACTAGCTTCTATGACCATGAACAAACATTATCAAAATATTGGTATAAAGTAGCCGCTTTTAATAGCGTCTATTAAGACTAACATTAAGTCCTGGTTTCTAGTTTATCAAAAATCTAGTAGTCTGATCTTAGTCTATTTCATTGACTTACAAATCTTATTAAGAATCTTTTAACCATTCCTTGGTATATTTTAATAAGTTATATCGTCTAAAAATTGTGCAAATTCCCTACTTTCCTGAAACTAATCACCCCTTGGTTAAGTCACTATTTGATCACAGTGATCAAGAATTACTGAGTCTGTTTCAAGAATATCCAGATTCTGGTAAATATTTTACAGTGATTTTTTGCCGTTATAGCTCAATATTATATACTTTAAGTTGGCATTCGGCGCGATCGCCTGTACAAGCTGATTATTTGTTTGCTCTGATATGGCGAAATATATTTTATCAATTAGGTAAACTAAGTTTACGTTCACAGGACGGTTTAACCCTACAAAACTGGTTAATTGATATGACTGGTTTCTATATTAACAAGATTGAACTACCGCCAACAGAAACTATTCATTATTCCCTTCAAAATACTTCACCACCGCTATGGTGCTATGTAGAACAAGCATTAGATCAACTACTACCAAGATCACGTTTAATGATCTTAATGGCACAAAGATTCCACTGGAGTGAAACTAAAATTGCTACTTATTTACAATCTCAAGGAGAAGAAATTTCTCTGAGTGAAGTTAATAGTTGTCTAGAAGAGAGTTATCGAATATTAGAATCTAAATTACCTGCTGATATTCGAGCTATCTATTTAAACGAAAATTGAATTTATAATTAATTTTTTTATGCGACAGCAGATTTCGTTTTTATGAGGTACAAATCATAATCATGAAACTCTTGTGGGGTGGGCATCTTGCCCGCCCAAACTGTACCTTATTATAACGGAAAATGCTGTAAAATAGCACTATTTATTATCGAACAATATAAGGAATGTAAGTAATGCGAAAAAATTCCCAGTTTTGACTTCTGATATCGTTTTGTTTACCTGTTTATCCATGACTACAGATACAAAAGGAATTGAGATCATAGAACAAATTAACTATCCTTTAAATAGTTCCCCAGGAAAATCATTACGAAATTTAGTAGATAAGTTGCTAAAATAGGAAATAAGTCATGTTTACCAAACAAACACAACTATGATACTATAGTCAGCAGGAGGATAAAAAGTCAAAAAATAAAAAATTCACCCAATCAGATGATGAATTACATAAATCAAATGATTATCATCAGGTTTTGTCTATAAAATTAGATCAGCAATTTCTGTTCCTTAACTTTTTTAATCATGATTTTTTACATAGAAATTCCCTTAATTGGCAAAAAAGTTAAATATCCATTACGATGGTTAATGGGTTTAATTGCCAGTGGTGTTTTAATTGTAGGCACAACAGCCACTATCAAAACCATTCAGCAAGGAAATAAACCACCAGATATAACTAAATTGACTGTCCCAGTGGAAGCAAAAGATATAACTGTTCGCATTACTGCTAGTGGTAAAGTCCAACCAATTCAAAGCGTTAATATTAGTCCTAAAAGTTCTGGACTGTTGACAGAGTTAAATGTTGAACAGGGAGATACCGTGAAGAAAGGACAAATAATTGCACGTATGGATAATTCAGAAATTAAAATGCGAATTATCCAATACAAAGCTAATTTAGAACAAGCAAAAGCGCAGTTAGCGGAAAGTCTAGCTGGAAGTCGTCCCGAAGAAATCGCCCAAGGAAAAGCCCGTGTAGCCCAAGCACAGGCTCAATTAGCGATTATCCGTGAGGGGAATCGTTTACAGGAAATTCAACAAGCACAGGCTCAAGTAGACTCGGCAAAAGCTGCTATAGAACTAACTCAATCACGCTTAAAACGTTATCAAGATTTAGCAAAAAATGGGGCAATTTCTCAAGATAGTTTGGAACAATATATCAGTGAAAATAGAAAAGCAAAGGCTAATTTAGAAGAATCTCAAAAGCGATTATCCTTACTCAAAATTGGCAACCGTAACCAAGATATTCAAAAACAACAAGCAATAGTTAATCAGGAAAAGGAAGGATTAAGAAAATTAGAAAATGGTAATCGTCCCGAAGAAATTGCCAGATTAAAAGCAGTAGTAGCTAGTGCAAAGGCTCAATTAAAACAACAACAAGTACAATTAGAAGACACAATTATTCGCGCTCCTTTTACGGGAATTATTACTCAAAGATACGCGACAGTTGGTGGTTTTGTTAGTCCTGCTGTTTCTGCTTCCAGTAGTGCTTCTGCTACCTCGACTTCTATAGTAGCTTTAGCCAAAGGATTAGAAATTTTAGCAAATGTTCCTGAAGTGGATATTACCCAAATTAAACAAGGACAAAAAGTAGAAATTACTGTTGATGCTTATCCTGATGAAATTTTTCACGGACAAGTGCGTTTGATTGCACCTGAAGCGGTAGTTGAGCAAAATGTCACCTCCTTTCAAGTGCGGGTTACTGTTAATAAAGGATCTGAAAAACTGCGTTCAGGAATGAATGTAAGTGAAGTGACATTTATTGGTAATAATATCCAAAATGCCCTGTTAATTCCTCAAGAGTTAATCGTTACCCGCAAGGGAAAAACTGGAGTATGGTTATTAGGTGAAAAAAATAAACCTAAGTTTAATCTAGTCAAAATTGGTGCGAATATTGATAATGAAGTTCAAGTTTTAGATGGTCTTAAAGCCGGAGACAGGATATTTATTGATCTACCTAAAACCAAGGATAAAGGAAATAAAGAAACCGAAAAGTAAAATCATAATTAAATACAAAATATGGACATTTTAGAAAGTGTGAAAATGGCAACTACTACCTTATTATCTAATAAGTTGCGAAGTAGTTTGACCATGTTAGGGATTATTATTGGTAATGCTTCAGTTATTGCTATGATTGGTATTGGAGAGGGGGCAAAAATATTTACAAATAAACAATTTCAGTCCTTGGGACCTAATACTTTATTTGTTATTCCCGGTAGTCCAGGAACTCGTAGTAGAGTAACAGGAGTACCTAGAACTTTGGTTTTACAAGATGCTAAAGCAGTAGCTAAACAAGTCCGCGCAGTCAAAGAAGTTGCACCAGAGATTAATAACCGAATTACAATCACTTATCGCAATATAAATACAACTAGCACAGTTATCGGTACTACCCCTAATTATCCCACAGTTCGTAATTTAGAAATTAAAGAAGGTAGGTTTTTTAATGACTTCGATATTAAGCGGAGTAAAAGAGTAGCAATATTAGGTCCAGATTTAGCCACTAAACTATTTGATAATCAAAATCCCCTGGGTCAGAAAATTCGCATTCAAAATACTACCTTTCAAGTAATTGGTTTAACAGTTGCTAAAGGTTCTTCCTTTGGGAGTAACAATGATGATACTGTCTATATTCCTATTAATACCATGTTTAGTCGTTTAGTTGGGAGAACATCTCCTTTTGGTATTAATGTTGCTATGATTTCTATATCAGCAAAGGATGAAAATAGTATATCAGCAGCAGAGTTTCAAATGACAAATTTATTGCGTCGTCGTCACAAAATTATCCGCGAAGATGATTTTACTATTCAAACCCAAAAGAATCTCTTAGAAATCAGTAATTCAATTACTGGAGGGTTAACAATAATGTTAGCTGCAATAGCTAGTATTTCCTTGTTTGTTGGTGGTATTGGAATTATGAATATTATGCTAGTTTCTGTGACTGAACGTACTCAAGAAATTGGACTGCGGAAAGCTATCGGTGCCACCCAACAAGACATCCTTCTGCAATTTATGATTGAAGCTGTGATATTATCAGTAACTGGTGGTTTAATCGGCATTATTTTGGGAGGTGGTAGCATCATTTTAGTGGGAATATTTACCCCTTTTCAATCTACAATTTCCCCAGTATCAGTTCTTTTAACTGCGAGTGTTTCTGGCGCTATTGGTTTATTCTTCGGTGTCGTTCCGGCACGTCGTGCGGCTCAACTTGATCCCATGGTAGCGCTAAGAACGGCGTAAAAATACGGCAACCATGAATTATCGGGGCAACCACGGGGGGTTTGCCCCTACATAAAATTATTGAAAATTACCGGGGCAACCACGGGGGGTTTGCCCCTACATAAAATTATTGAAAATTACA
>OMJF01000185.1 GCA_900299285.1 Anabaena sp. 54
CCTATCACCTATCACCTATCACCTATCACCTATCACCTATCACCTATCACCTATCACCTATCACCTATCACCTATCACCTATCACCTATCACCTATCACTGATACCCATTACTTATTCATTAATGCTAGATGGTGCGGTAGTCGTGTCCGCTTGTTGTTGTCGTTGATCGCGTTTTTTGCGGTCTGCTGACAATATATCTGCCATGACGATGAGTGCTTGCGCCATTTTTTCTAGGTTAGAACTGTATAGTTCTAGATCTTTGATCAGTTTGTCTTCTGAAAGATGTAACCCTTTGGCTATGGTTTTTAGTGCTTCAGTTCGTTGTGTATCATCTTTGACAAATCCCGGATCAGATTCTGCCAATAATGCAAATAAACCAATAGCAAATAAGCGACTGTATTTAAAGTGGGAATTGGCTGCAATTGCTTCTAGTTGCTTTTGTAAATCTACATCTTGATTTAAGAGAGTTGCTTGACTCAAACCGGCGATTAAATCCTGAACTGGTACATTAGCCGCTAAAGCTTGTAATCTAGAAGCATCTTGTCGGTAGCGCTGGGGGTCTTGTTCCACTGCGTGACAAATTGCTTGAAAAATTGACTCTTGATCTTGTTCTGGTTGGTAGCCAGCCATGAAACGGTCAAAAGTTGTGACAACGCCCAAGGCATAAATCCCATCATAGCTAAAATCAACATTGACTGACAGTAGGTGCATTTCTACCATCAATTCTTCCACTACCCGGCGGTAAATAGTATTAATCGGCCTGGTATGAAGGTGATAGAATGTTTTTTTTGTATCAGATACTGTGCGGACGTTATTCACAAAGAAAATTTTAGTAAAGACGTATTTCTATTTTCTAGTATGAACTAATTAGGGGTAAATAATTCAAGTTATCTTGAAGCTATATTCCCAGGTCAACCCAGCACAATATAGGAAGTATCAAATCATGTATATGGGATGATACTTATCTATAAATGTCCTTTAGTGTCATGGTTTTTTAGGCGAATAACTGGAAGTTGATCACTGTCAATTATCAATCAATTATCAATCAATTATCAACTGCCTATTCTTGAGTTGGTTTCCAGTTAATCCAATCTTGAGGCTTGAGGAAAGTGTCATACAACTCGGCTTCGGGAGAATTTGGTTCTGGTTGATAACCATATTCCCAACGGACTAAAGGAGGTAGAGACATGAGAATTGATTCTGTGCGACCGTTGGTTTGGAGTCCAAAAATTGTTCCTCGGTCATAAACCAAATTAAATTCTACATATCTACCGCGACGGTATAATTGAAAATTCCGTTGGCGATCGCCGTATTCCATGTCATGGCGACGTTGTACAATGGGGGTATAGGCTGGTAGAAATGCCCCAGCACAGTCTTGAACCAAAGCAAATATATCTTCCCAAGTGCGTGATGGTAAATTCCCTACCTGATTGCTATAAATAGCAGCGTCCCCATGAGGATCTGGACCGCGATATATAGAACCTTGACCATCTTGATAATCTAAAAATAAACCACCAATTCCGCGTGTTTCTCCCCGATGTTTGAGATAAAAATATTCATCACACCAACGTTTAAACACAGGATAATATTCAGGATGATGTTGGTCGCAAGCTTGTTTTAAAGTCTCATGAAAGTGTACTGCGTCTTCAGCAAAGGGATAATAAGGTGTTAGATCTGCTCCACCACCAAACCACCACACTGGACCTGCTTCAAAATAGCGGTAATTCAAATGTACTGTAGGTACATAAGGATTGCGGGGGTGTAACACCAAAGAAGTACCAGTTGCGTAAAAGCCATGTCCTTCTGCTTCTGGACGTTGAACTAAAATCGAGGGTGGTAAATGAGAACCCCAAACCTCAGAAAAATTCACACCAGCTTGTTCAAATATTCTACCATCTCGTAGTACACGCGATCGCCCACCACCCCCTTCTGGACGCTGCCAACTATCTTCCTGAAACTTACCCACACCATCTAATTTTTCTAAACCCTGGGTAATTTGGTCTTGAACATTTTGCATAAACTGACTAACTCTAGCCTGAGCATTGACACCAGGGAGAAAATTAGATGATTCTTTTGTGATAGTGGGGGTTTGCGAGTTGGTTAACATAGATTCCCGAACCTAAAATTACAATTTCTAAACAATTACAAATTTTTATTGTCAAAACTTGTCAGCAGTCAGAGTCAAAAATCCGGCTTAATCTGTCAGAACAGTTGTTTATTATAGGTGAAAAGGCCACCGTTGAAAACGCCTGTATATCTCCCTGAACGCGGAAAGTTATTCTTATCCACAGATATCATATCTCAAGGCCCATTTTGCCAGTTATACAAATAATCTTATGATTTTGTTTACAGACTTTCTGCATAGTTTTTTCCACAAGGAGGAGTTTGAGTAAAATTTTTTCAAAAGTCATCCTTACCAGACAAAATATAAAGCAATGTTAAGCATTGTCACGGTTATATGCAGCAGATTAAAATCATACCAAATTGGTTATCCAAACTCATTTACCGCCAACGTCGTCGTTTTTGTGCGTCCCTAGTGCGAACCTACCGAGAAATCAGTTCTGCCTCCGTAGATGAACTATGGCAAAAAGTAGTAGATTTAACAGATGTTTCCTGGCATCCTCTACTTAAAAGTACCAATGTTCCCTTGGGACTAGTCCCCAAACCGGGCTTGATTTTTCAAGCAGTGACAAGGTTTTGTCCAATTCCGATTCGGATTTTTGTAGAACGAGTCAGTCCCAAACAGACGTTAAGTATCCGGGTTTTAGCAATTCCTGGTATAGAAGAAAGAGTAATATACCAAGTAGAATCAACTCTTTGCGGATCTTACTTATCTTATTCTGTGACTTTGCGTGGTTGGTTATCGCCCCTAATTTGGTCTTTATCTCGTCCTTATGTAGATCAGGTAGCTAGGGCGCTGATAGAATCTGTGGAAAATCCCGGATTATCCCAGAAAAAATCTTTACATGGTAGCTGCTTTGATTTTTAGAGTCTGGGAAATTCTTGACCACTGACAACTGACCCCAATAAAGTTAAGATCCATCTATCAATGAAAATTTTTTCAGCTTTATCAAAGCGGCAACGGTAAACACATGATGTATGATGTCCTAGATTCCCATTCAGTCCTGGAAGTGTTGCGACCAGTAGAAGATCCAGAACTTCGTAAAAGTCTGGTAGAACTAAACATGATTCGCAATGTTAAAATTGACGGTGGACAGGTTAGTTTCACTTTGGTGTTAACTACCCCTGCTTGTCCTTTACGGGAATTTATAGTTGAAGATTGTCAAAAAGCTGTCAAAAAGTTGCCCGGTGTCACAGATGTAATTATAGAAGTCACAGCAGAAACACCTCAGCAAAAAAGTTTACCAGACCGCAATGGTGTTCCCGGAGTGAAAAATATTATTGCTGTTTCTAGCGGTAAAGGTGGTGTTGGTAAAAGTACGGTTGCGGTAAATATTGCAGTTGCTTTAGCACAAACTGGCGCTAAAGTCGGTTTATTAGATGCGGATATTTACGGACCAAATGATCCTACCATGTTGGGTTTGAGTGACGCTGAGATTAATGTTCGTTCCAGCGAGGGCCGCGATATTCTTGAACCAGCATTTAATCATGGTGTTAAACTAGTTTCTATGGGCTTCTTAATTGATAAAGATCAGCCTGTAATCTGGCGTGGTCCCATGCTCAATGGTGTAATTCGGCAGTTTCTCTATCAAGTAGAATGGGGAGAATTGGATTATCTGATTGTGGATATGCCACCGGGAACAGGAGATGCTCAATTAACTTTAACCCAAGCAGTACCTATGGCAGGTGTTGTGATTGTGACTACACCACAAACTGTGTCCCTGTTGGATTCCCGTAAGGGTTTACGGATGTTCCAGCAGCTAAATGTACCAGTTTTGGGAATAGTGGAAAATATGAGCTATTTTATACCTCCAGATCAACCAGATAAACAATATGACATTTTTGGTTCTGGTGGTGGTTCTAAAACAGCCGCAGAATTAGGAGTCCCCTTATTAGGATGTGTACCATTAGAGATTTCTACGAGAATAGGCGGTGATAATGGTGTACCAATAGTTATTGGTGAACCTGACACAGCCGCAGCTAAAGCCTTAACAGCGATCGCTCTTACTGTAGCAGGTAAAGTATCAGTTAATGCCTTAACATAAAACTTGACATAAAATTTTGGGAAGAGGTGATTGGGAATATATTACCAATTACCAATTACCAATTAACAATTACCCATTACCCCTTTAAAGCCCTCTGCTTCACATAATGTGATAATGTTATCAAAACCTTCTTTCCCGAAAATGCGTTGGCAATATTGGCTCAAACCTTGGCAACAAATGGACGGGCTATTGTTTTTTTTACCCGTTGCCGTTAGTATGTTTGGTGGGCTGATGATTCTGAGTACAGAACTCAAGCAACCTGTAACCGACTGGTGGTGGCACTGGTTAATAGCCGGTATTGGCTCAACTATCGCCTTATTTTTAGCTCGTTGTCGTTACGAAAATCTAATACAATGGCATTGGTTTATTTACGGGCTAACTAACTTTAGTTTAATAGCCGTCATGCTTGCCGGTACTAGTGCCAAAGGCGCACAGCGTTGGATCAGTATAGCTGGTTTTAATGTCCAACCCTCGGAATTTGCCAAGGTAGGATTAATTATCACCTTAGCTGCTTTATTGCATAGGTCTACAGCCTCCACGCTGTCAAGTGTTTTCCGTGTGTTGGCAATTACGGCTATACCTTGGGGACTGGTATTTTTACAGCCAGACTTAGCCACATCTCTTGTATTTGGGGCTATATTTCTAGGAATGTTGTATTGGGCAAATGCTAACCCTGGCTGGTTAATACTGATGATTTCCCCTGTCATAGCCGCAATCTTATTTAGTATATCTTGGCCATTCTCAACACCCATAATTTTATCTAAAGAAATATCATTGAGTATATTAGGTTTAATATGGGCAGTGGCCATGGGAATAGTCGGTTGGTTTAGTCTGCCCTGGAAGAGATTTGGTTTTGCTGCTATTGGTTCATTATGTTTAAATATGCTCGGTGGTGAATTAGGTATTTTTGCCTGGAATCATATATTAAAAGAATATCAAAAAAACCGACTTAGTGTATTTATCAACCCTGAACATGATCCTCTGGGTGCGGGTTATCACTTAATTCAATCGCGTATTGCTATTGGTGCTGGTGAAATTTGGGGCTGGGGTTTATTTAAAGGTCCTATGACTCAACTGAATTTCGTTCCTGAACAGCATACAGACTTTATTTTTTCAGCCGTTGCTGAAGAATTTGGCCTGGTGGGCTGCTTAATTTTACTATCTATCTTTTGCTTAATTTGTTTCCGCTTACTTCATGTAGCACAAACCGCTAAAGATAACTTTGGTTCGCTTTTAGCTATTGGTGTTTTATCCATGATTGTGTTTCAACTTATTGTTAATGTTGGCATGACTGTTGGTTTAGCGCCAGTGGCAGGAATTCCGTTACCATGGATGAGTTATGGGCGATCGGCTATGTTGACTAACTTTATTGCTATTGGTATAGTAGAATCTGTAGCTAATTATCGTCAACGTCAGAAGTATTATTAGGGAACTCTTAACAGCTAATTGACTAATAGACATCTGGTGGTAATTAAATGTGCGTAGTCACCCAACCCTTGTAGGGACAATTCATGAATTGTCCCTAGGATAATTTTCACTCCTATGTCTAACAACTAATTACCAAATTCCCCGCTAAAAGCATTAAGCTAGAAATAAGAAATCAAGGAGGGTAAATATAATATGATGATCCTGCCAGGAACAACTGTTCGCGTCAAAAATCCCGCAGATACATATTATCGATCTGAAGGACTTGTACAAAGAGTTAGTGATGGTAAAGTGGCTGTACTATTTGAAGGCGGTAATTGGGATAAAATAATTACTTTCCGTCTCGCAGAATTAGAAACTGTGGAAACTACAGTCCAGAAAAAGGGTTAGTAAATATTAAGTAGGGTGTGTTACGGCTATAAAATAATTTGGGAGTTTGAGAGACAAAATATTAGCCGTAATGCACCTTATGGGCTGCTTATTCATTTTTGATTTGATTTTTAATTACTAATTTTTAATTGTTCATGCGTTTACCTTTACCACAGTTCACTACTGGTGATAGCGGATTACTACATAGTAATAGCTATTCTCAACATTTTGCGGAAGTAATTGAAACCAATACTACAGAATTTTTGGCTCAGTGCTTAGAACCGGAAGACTTGAGTTTCCCACCAATGCCACCTTTTGGTAGTTGGGTGAGTGCTGTGGATGAAGAATCTGGTAATCAAGTTTATGCTATAGTGTATCATGCCACAACGATGCCTGTTGATTCTGTACATCGGGCGGTTGCTTTGGGGTTATCCTTAGAAGCTTTGCGTGAAGAACAACCCCAAATATTTGCTATGCTAAAAACTGAATTTAGAGCCGCAATTGTGGGATTTGAGGAAAAATCTATCAATAGTCATCATGGCAAGATGTATCAATATTTGCCACCTCGTCCCCCACAAATTCACCAAGCCGTTTATCGCTGTCAACCAGAGGCCATTATTCAGTTTACTGAAGATTTGGATTTTCTGCGAACATTACTGATGATTAATGGTGCGCCAGTAGATTCTCTGACCGCAGCAGCTATACGTGGAGTGTATCAGTTACGCAAAACTGAGCGAGAATGGTTGATTAAAGCCGGACGACACCTGAGTATATTACTCAAGGATGATTATGACCGTCTGCGCTTTATTTTAAGTCAAATCCACCCATAGTGATTTTTGACAAACCCTGATTAACTGCGTTTAACTAGTTGGCTTTCCACTTTCCTAGATTAAGGGAGTTAATGGTAATGATGAAATTACTTATTTTTGGATTAATTGTGATTTATGTTGGTGGTGTGTGGAAATTTTGGACTGGATTTAACAGAACTAATTTTAACCAAACTTTACCCAACCGCATAGGTTTAGCTTTGTTGTGGCCTGCTTTATTTTTAGCTAATCCATCCTATCGTCGCAATTTTAGAAAAGCGTTGAAAGGATAATTAATTCATAATTACTAACCAATTATAAATTAATTATCTGGGAAAATTGACTAAAAAGCTTGAATCCATTCCTTAACAGAATACTCTATCCAAATACCGTTTTGCCAATAGGGGTCAGATTCTACCAATTGACGAACGGTGTTTTCGTTTTCAGCTTCATAAATAGCAAAAACTTGAGTGACATCTTTTGTCGGTCCAATGGTAATCAAAATTCCTGCTTCCTTCTGTTTTGCTAAACCTGCTAAATGGTCTTGACGATAGGGTTCACGCTTAGTGAGAACGTCTTGACAGTAACTTCCCCACATTATGTATTTTGTCATAACTGCTGATGATTGATAGTTATTAAAAACATCAAAACATATATATCATTTCCTCGTCCACTCAGGTACTGAAAATATTATTAGAAATTTCCAAAAAAGAATCTGAAAACCTTGTCTTGTGTATAAAATATATATAAATATATATAAAATACAATAAATACAGAGTCAGATTCATTTGTGAAAAGTCACTTCAATTTATTTGGTTTACCAAATTTTATTCATATTCAAAACAAATCCTGATAGAACAGGATCACAGTTCACGGTATCAGGATTTTCTAAACATTCCTCTTTTTCTTGAGGACGATAAATATAAACTCGGCGATTTTTACGGTCAATTAATAAACCTAGTTGGATTCCTGGTTCTTGCATATATTCCTGCATTTTCTCTTTTAAAGGGTGTAAATTATCAGAATCTGACCTTAGTTCAATGACAAAATCAGGACAAATAGGTGCAAATTTTTTCTGCTGTTTTGGTGTAAGTTTATTCCATCTTTCTAATTTTATCCAAGCCGCATCAGGAGAACGTTTTGCACCTGTAGAAAGTGTAAATCCTGTACTGGAAGAAAAACCAATTCCTGTACCATCTTTTTCTGACCAAATTCCTACCTGTACAGCAATATTAAACTCTCTATTTCCCGTTTCTGAACCTGCGGGTGACATAATTGATATTTCTCCAAATTGATTTTTCTCAATGCGTAAATCACGGTTTTCTTGACAGAATTGAAAAAATTGATCATCTGTCATTTGCATTGATGAGGGAAAATGTAATATCAAAGGTGATGAAATCATAATTATTTCTTCCATCTAAAATTAAAATCAATTGTAGCACAAAACGTTGCTGAAATTAGTTAATACATAATTATTAACAATTGAGCAATTAACAACAGAATTAAACGCAAGTTTCCTGAAAATTCTTGATTCAGATATAAATCAGATATAAAATATAAGAATTGAATAAAGGGTAAATATGCGATTACTACACACCATGCTCCGAGTAGGTAATTTAGATGAGTCCTTGAAATTTTACTGTGATATCCTGGGAATGAAATTACTCCGACGTAAAGATTACCCGGGGGGAGAGTTTACCCTGGCTTTTGTTGGTTATGGGGAAGAAAGTGATCACTCAGTCATAGAACTCACCCACAATTGGGGTGTAGAAAAGTATGATTTAGGAAATGCCTATGGTCATATCGCTTTAGGTGTGCATAATATTTACGCTACCTGTGAAGCCATTGGCCAATTGGGTGGTAAAGTGGTTCGAGAACCAGGACCTATGAAACATGGTTCAACGGTAATTGCTTTTGTGGAAGACCCAGATGGTTATAAAGTTGAATTGATTCAGTTAAAAACTCCAGAATAATTTAAGGTAGGGGTAGGAAGATAAAAACTTCTTTACCCTTTACCCATTCCACTTCTAAATTTAAGTCACAAATCTAAAATCTAAAATCTAAAATTCTCAAGATGCAGCCTACAGATCCTGATAAATTTACTGATACAGCCTGGGAAGCGGTAACAAAATCCCAGGACGTGGTTCGCGCGTATAAACAACAACAATTAGAAGTTGAACATTTAATTATTGCTCTTTTAGAAGAACCAACTAGCCTAGCTACAGCCATTCTCACCCGTGCGGAGGTTGACTCTGTCCGATTTAAACAACAGTTAGAGGCTTTTGCTCAACGTCAACCGAAAGTTGCGAGAAGTGATCAACTTTACCTGGGGCGTAATTTGGATTTGCTTCTGGATAAAGCCAATGAAATTAGAGCCAAAATGAAAGAGGAGGAAATCTCGGAAGGACATATAATTTTGGCCTTTGCTGATGATGAACGGATTGGTAAACGCTTATTTAAAAGCTTAAATATAGATGTTGTTCAAGTAGAACTTGGAGTTAAATCTGCTCGCAATAGTCAAAAAGTGAAATCATCCCCTAAAACAGAAGCAGATGTACCTGATGAAGCTTTAAAAAGATTTGGACGAGACTTGACAGAACAGGCTAAAGCCGGAAAATTAGATCCGGTGATCGGTAGAGATGATGAAATTCGCCGGGTCATTCAGGTTTTATCTCGTCGTAGTAAAAATAACCCTGTATTAATTGGTGAGCCAGGAGTCGGTAAGACTGCGATCGCGGAAGCCTTAGCCCAAAGAATGGTGAATGGTGACGTTCCTGAGTCTTTAAAGAACCGCCAATTAATCTCTTTAGATATCGGTAGTTTGATTGCTGGTGCTAAATATAGAGGTGAATTTGAAGACCGTTTAAAAAATGTCCTCCGTGAAGTTACGGAATCAAATGGGCAAGTAGTTTTATTTATTGATGAACTCCATACCGTTGTCGGCGCTGGTTCTAATCAACAAGGGTCTATGGATGCTGGTAATTTACTTAAACCCATGTTAGCCCGTGGCGAACTACGTTGTATTGGTGCAACCACGTTAGATGAATATCGCAAATTTATTGAAAAAGATGCAGCATTAGAAAGACGTTTTCAACAAGTATATGTAGACCAACCAACAGTAGAAAATACTATTTCCATTTTGCGGGGTTTAAAAGAACGTTATGAAGTGCATCATAACGTCAAAATTTCCGATTCCGCTTTAGTAGCTGCTGCAACCTTATCAGCGCGTTATATTGCAGATAGATTTCTACCAGACAAAGCCATAGACTTGGTTGACGAAGCCGCAGCGAAATTAAAAATGGAGATTACATCCAAACCAGCGGAACTAGAAACCATTGATAGACGACTAATGCAGCTAGAAATGGAAAAACTGTCATTATCGAGAGAAGAACAGAGTATTTCCCCCACTAGAGAACGATTAGAACGAATTCACGCAGAAATTGCCAATTTAACAGTTAAACAGGAAGTATTTAATCAACAATGGCAAGGAGAAAAGCAGTTATTAGAAGCTATTAGCGTTTTGAAAAAAGAAGAAGATGCTTTGAGGGTACAAATTGAACAAGCAGAACGAGATTATGATTTAAATAAAGCCGCCCAACTCAAGTATGGTAAATTAGAGGGCGTACAAAGGGAACGAGAAAGCAAAGAAACCCAACTATCGGAAATTCAAACCCAAGGTTCTACTCTGCTGCGGGAACAAGTCACGGAAGCCGATATTGCCGAAATTGTGGCAAAATGGACAGGAATCCCCGTAAATCGGCTTTTAGAATCAGAACGCCAAAAATTACTCAAATTAGAAAGTCATTTACACGAAAGGGTAATTGGTCAAGAAGAAGCCGTTTCCGCCGTCTCTGCGGCGATTCGCCGCGCCCGCGCTGGGATGAAAGACCCCTCTCGACCTATTGGGTCATTTTTGTTTATGGGACCAACTGGCGTGGGTAAAACTGAACTAGCCCGCGCTTTAGCTCAATTTCTCTTTGATTCAGAGGATGCTTTGGTGCGTTTAGATATGTCCGAGTACATGGAAAAGCATTCCGTTTCTCGTTTAGTCGGTGCGCCTCCAGGATATGTGGGTTATGAAGAAGGGGGACAACTTTCCGAAGCCATTCGCAGACATCCTTATTCGGTGGTACTGTTGGATGAAGTGGAAAAAGCCCATCCCGATGTATTTAATATTTTATTGCAAGTTTTAGATGATGGTAGAGTTACTGATTCCCAAGGACGGGCTGTGGATTTCCGAAATACTGTCATAGTCATGACTAGCAACATTGGAAGTGAACATATTTTAGATGTTTCCGGCGATGATTCTAAGTATGATTTGATGCGTAATAAAGTTATGGAAGGTTTGCGAAGTCACTTCCGTCCTGAATTTCTCAACCGCGTTGATGACATTATTCTCTTCCACACTCTTAATCGTTCAGAAATGCGGCATATCATCCGTATTCAACTTAAACGGGTGGAAAATCTACTTAAAGAACAAAAAATTTCCTTGGAAATATCACAAGACGCTTGTAATCATCTTGTAGAAGCTGGATATGATCCTGTCTATGGCGCACGTCCTTTAAAACGGTCAATTCAGCGAGAAGTGGAAAATCCTCTGGCTACCAAATTACTGGAAAATACTTTTATTTCCGGTGATACCATCTTGATTGATATGGGTGAAGCTGGTTTGACTTTTAAGAAAAAACCGCATAATAAGGTGACAGTGACACAAAACACTGTGAAGTTAATAGAAGCATCTTCAGATATATAAGAGTTGATTTTCTCACGCAGAGACGCAGAGGCGCGGAGATAAGATTGTGTTTTATATCTTACCTATTTTTTTGCGTCTTTTGCGTTTTCTTGGTTCATTTAATCCATTTTCTTTTTGGTGGGGCGTTTCCTTTCTGATTTTTTTTTAAAGCCTACTGCTTGGGCTGCATCACTATCTGACCCAAATTGACCTTTTACTGCTTCTTTCATAGCTAGAACGGCTTTATGGAACTCCCATTCTGCTTGTTTTGCAGCATCTGCGGCGGCTTTAAATAATGCTTGTTTCTCGGTTTCTTCTTGTTGTTTTGTTACCATTTCTGTATATGCTTTCTGTAGTGCTTCCGGTGTGGCTTCTACGCGACCAGTGGCATAACCTATAACGGCTGTGAGTCCATTATAGGAGTCTATATCTTGTTGAATTGTGTTAGGTGTAATTCGACGGGTTGTATCTGGGGCTGGCATATTAATTTTGTTGTTATAAATAATTTTATTAGTCTACTATACGATGTTTATTTTGACAATTTTTTATTTATATTTTTTATATAATTATTTTTTGTTTACAAATTTGTCTTTATGTATTGTGATCTGATGCTTTTGTTTATTGCTGCAATGTTTTTGTAATTAATGACAGTAGTTTAGTATTAAGTTCTATTTTTTTTGTAAAACGTTTGTTTATTTATTTTTGTATATTTTTCTTTACTTAATAAGTAATTGTGCAAAAGAAATTTTATATTTAAGAGAGGAAGCAGGGAACAGGGAATAGAGAATAGAGAATAGGAAACAAAGAATAGGGAATAAAGAATAGGAAAAAAGTAGCAAGATTTTTGTTTTTAATAACTCTGTGCAATTAATTGTGCTTGAGTATTTATTATTTATTAATAAATTATTTTATTTTTAGGTTATTTATAACTCAGGACTTACGCAAAATATTCCTGTCTAAACTTTTATTTCGTTCTCTGTGTCTGGAGTGGAGTGGTTTGTTCATTTTGTAATTTGTGTGTAAGTCCTGAATTAAATAGTAAATATTGGGTAGGGTGTGTTATGACTATAAAATAATTTGGGAGTTTGAATGATCAAAGATTAGTCATAACAGACTTTATTATTTAAGTGCGTTACGCTGTTTGCTAACACACTCTACTATTTAGCTGTAAGTTAAAATAGTTCTTCCTTATCAAAATAAGAATAACATATATCTAATCACAAATCAATAGTTTTATAATTTTATTTTTGGAATGTTTAGTCAGTAGAATGTATAATTGTTTGTGTGTATTACTATTCACTGCTTCTGTTAACTATTGCAACATTTTAGAAATAAATGACAATAGAATAAGATTATTACTGAGTCTTGCTAGTTTTTGTAAGAATAGTTCTGTATTAAGTTCTGGAAGATTTTTTGAAGTTAGCAGAGCTTAAAGAGTAGTTAACAATCTTTTTGAATTGCGATACAGAAGAATTGTAACTATTACAATTTATTCAATTTTAGTAGCAATCTTTAACCACAATGAATAGGTTGTTAATTTTTTGACTGCTACTGATCATTTATGTAATAATAGTTATTGGGATAAAAAAATCATGTTTTTACTCACTAACGTTATTATTAGCATTATTAAAAGTTTTGAATTGGCGAAAAGAATGTAACTTTTTAAAAAACTTACTACTATCAAAACTTAAAGGATCAACTTTTTTACCAGCAACATCTACAGCACGATGAGTAGTAATTCTATCATCTGGGACTTGACTTTGAGCAATTAACCAAGCCAAAGAATCATATTGAGCTTGAGTATAACCACTATGTTGGTCTATATTATTCTTTCCCCAAGCATCAGGAGGAGTTTCCAGAGAGACATGATAAGCAAAATTATTCACAGATGGTGGTAAACTAGGATTAGTCTGAACAGTTTCCACACCATTAACACCTTTAAATACTGAATTACCAGCCCCAAAAGCGCGTTTTTCTGGGGGAACTAAATAAACAACCGTTCCCTGTAAAGTAATTATAGCGTGATAACTAGCTTGAACACTTTCATCATCATGAGGAGTTTGAAAAAAATTAATAGCGCTAGAAACCGAATTACTGGTTTCATGAAGGACTATAATAGCTTGATTATTGAGAGGTAGACCATGAATATCTACGGTATAGCGATCGCCATAATTGCTAGGATCAACCCTAAACTGTTTAAAATCTGGTTGATACTTGCTAAATTCCTTAGTAGTTGTGTATACAAGATTAATTTGATGATTGTTGGCGGGAGAAGGAGTAAAAATTTTTTCTTTTTTCTTAATAGTTAATACTGACTGTAACTGTGATGGTAAATATTGATTCCAGGATTTATCTAAGGAATTGCGTGAATTTGTCTGATTTTGTGGTTGTCTAGCACCACCAATAAAAAGTGTAACAATTAACGCAGCCAACACCAGAAAAATCAGTAAAACTCTAGTCGCCCAAGCTCTAAATTTCATATTTCTAAATACTGATAATATAGCTAATATCACCTCTGGTAACTTTGCGGCTTTGCTTCTTTGCGTCTTTGCGTGAAACATAACCATCAAAATCCGAGAAGATCATAAAATAAGTCTAAGATGACAAAACCAACACTATTTTTGTAACACAATTATGACCCATCCCTTTCTCAAACATCTACATAGCCCAGAACGTCCCGTTATCGTTTTTGACGGTGCTATGGGAACAAACCTACAAAGCCAGAACCTCACGGCTGAAGACTTTGGAGGGGCGCAATATGAAGGTTGTAACGAATACTTAGTTCATAGTAAACCGGAAGCCGTGGCCAAAGTTCACCGTGATTTTCTGGCGGCTGGTGCTGATGTCATTGAAACTGATACCTTTGGTTCTATGTCCATAGTCCTAGCAGAATACAACCTAGCAGACCTGGCTTATTATCTCACCAAAACTGCTGCCGAACTAGCCAAAAGCGTCGCTGCGGAATTTTCCACTCCGGAAAAACCTAGATTTGTTGCTGGTTCTATTGGACCGACAACCAAACTCCCTACCTTGGGACATATTGATTTTGACACAATGAAAGCCTCTTTTGCGGAACAGGCAGAAGCCCTGTTTGATGGTGGTGTGGACTTGTTTCTGGTAGAAACCTGTCAAGACGTGCTACAAATTAAAGCTGCATTGAATGGAATTGAGGAAGTTTTTGCCAAAAAAGGGGAAAGAAGACCATTAATGGTGTCTGTCACCATGGAAAGCATGGGGACAATGCTGGTAGGTACAGAAATCAACGCCGTTCTGACGATTTTAGCACCTTACCCCATTGATATTCTGGGTTTAAATTGCGCCACTGGTCCGGACTTGATGAAACCACATATCAAGTATTTATCAGAACATTCTCCCTTCGTAGTTTCCTGTATTCCCAATGCAGGTTTACCGGAAAACGTGGGTGGTCAAGCACATTACAAGCTTACACCTGTAGAATTACGGATATCGTTAATGCACTTTATTGAAGATTTAGGTGTCCAAGTGATTGGGGGTTGCTGTGGGACACGGCCAGCACACATTCAACAATTGGCGGAAATTGCCAAAGAGTTAAAACCGAAAGTTAGACAGCCGAGTTTAGAACCGGCAGCTGCATCAATTTATACTACCCAAGCCTACAACCAAGATAATTCTTTCTTGATTATTGGTGAACGTCTCAACGCCAGTGGTTCTAAAAAATGCCGTGATTTACTGAATGCTGAAGACTGGGATGGTTTAGTCTCAATGGCCCGGATTCAAGTCAAAGAAGGCGCACATATCCTAGATGTTAACGTTGACTATGTGGGACGGGACGGCGTGCGTGATATGCACGAATTGGTTTCCAGGATTGTAAATAATGTGACACTACCTTTAATGCTGGATTCCACCGAATGGGAAAAAATGGAAGCGGGGTTAAAAGTCGCTGGTGGTAAGTGTTTACTCAATTCTACTAATTACGAAGACGGTGAACCACGATTTTTAAAAGTCCTAGAATTAGCAAAAAAATACGGTGCGGGTGTAATTATTGGCACAATTGACGAAGATGGCATGGCCCGGACTGCGGACAAAAAATTTCAAATTGCCCAACGTGCTTACCGTCAAGCTGTAGAATATGGTATTCCCCCCACTGAAATATTCTTTGATACTTTAGCTCTACCTATTTCTACTGGCATTGAAGAAGATCGGGAAAATGGTAAGGCGACCATAGAATCAATTCGCCGCATTCGTCAAGAATTGCCGGGAAGTCATGTCATGTTGGGCGTTTCTAATATATCCTTTGGTTTAAATCCAGCGGCGCGGATGGTCTTAAATTCCATGTTTTTGCATGAGGCCATGAATGCGGGCATGGATGCAGCAATTGTCAGCGCGAGTAAAATTTTACCACTTACTAAAATCGAACCTCAACATCAAGAAGTTTGTCGGCAGTTAATTTACGATGAACGCAGATTTGCTGGTAACGTCTGCGTTTATGATCCTTTAGGAGAATTAACAACAATTTTTGCAGGAGTCAAAACTAAACGTAATACAGGAATTGATGAAAATTTACCAATTGAAGAACGTTTGAAACGGCATATTATTGACGGTGAACGCATTGGTTTAGAAACCCAATTGACAAAAGCTTTAGAACAATATCCTCCCCTAGAAATCATCAATACTTTCTTATTAGACGGGATGAAAGTTGTAGGTGAATTGTTTGGTTCTGGACAAATGCAATTACCTTTCGTGTTACAATCAGCGGAGACTATGAAAGCTGCGGTTGCTTATTTAGAACCGTTCATGGAAAAGTCGGAATCTGGGAATAATGCCAAAGGAACTTTTGTAATTGCTACGGTCAAAGGTGATGTACATGATATTGGTAAAAACCTGGTAGATATCATTTTATCTAACAATGGTTATAAAGTGATTAATCTGGGCATTAAACAATCTGTAGAAAACATCATTCAAGCTTACGAACAGTATCAACCTGATTGTATTGCCATGAGTGGATTGTTAGTAAAATCCACCGCTTTTATGAAGGAGAATTTACAGACTTTTAACGAAAAGGGAATTACTGTGCCGGTGATTTTAGGTGGTGCGGCTTTAACTCCTAAATTTGTCTATCAAGATTGCCAAAATACTTACCAAGGTAAGGTAATTTACGGTAAGGATGCCTTTTCTGATTTGCATTTTATGGATAAATTAATGCCGGCTAAAATAGCTGGAAATTGGGATGATTTACAAGGTTTTTTGGATGAAGTTGCAGAAAATGGACATGAATCTGTTGGGGAAAAGGGCGGGCAAGATGGCCACGCCACAATAGATAATGTTAACATTAAAAAAGAGGTTGATACGCGACGTTCTGATTTTGTCGCTGTAGATATTGAACGTCCAAAACCGCCTTTTTGGGGAACGCAGTTTTTACAACCCGATGATATTTCTTTGGAGGAATTATTTTGGTATTTGGATTTGCAAGCTTTGGTGGCTGGACAATGGCAATTCCGTAAACCTAAGGAACAATCTAAGGAAGAATATCAAGGGTTTTTAGCTGATAAAGTTTACCCGGTTTTAGAGGAGTGGAAACGGCGAATTATTGAGGAAAATTTATTGCATCCTCATGTGATTTATGGGTATTTTCCTTGTCAGTCTGAGGGGAATAGTTTATTGATTTATGAGACGAACCGCACAGACGCAGAGGACGCAAAAGTAAGAGTCAGTTTTGAGTTTCCCCGTCAGAAGTCTTTGAATAGGTTATGTATTGCAGATTTTTTTGCACCTAAGGAGTCGGGAATAATTGATGTTTTCGCTATGCAAGCGGTGACGGTGGGGGAAGTGGCTACGGAATTTGCTCAAAAGCTGTTTGCAAATAATCAGTACACTGATTATTTGTATTTTCATGGTATTGCTGTGCAGGTGGCGGAGGCTTTGGCTGAATGGACTCACGGGAGAATCCGCCGGGAGTTGGGTTTTGGTGATTCTGAACCGGATAATATTCGGGATATTTTGGCGCAGCGTTATCAGGGTTCTCGGTATAGTTTCGGCTATCCGGCTTGTCCGAATATTCAGGACCAGTTTAAGCAGTTACGGTTGTTGGAGGTTGATAGAATGAAGATGTACATGGATGAAAGTGAACAACTTTATCCTGAACAGTCTACAACGGCGATTATTGCTTATCACCCGGCGGCGAAATATTTTACGGCTTAATCCCACGTTATTACCCCTTTATCATGAAATAGAGGGGTGATAAACTGAGTTTTACATAACGGAATATTCATGAGCATTTCAACTTCCATACTGAGTGATTTACTCAAGTCACTTCCCTATCTGCGACCCCAGTTATATTTTAAGGCTTCACTAACGGCGCTCTCCCATGCTATAGAGGATCAGGTTTTGGCGGCTAATTTAGACCAACCCTTGATCATTGCTAGTTTCCAGAAAGAGCGATTCTATCGTCAAGAAGCAGGGCGTTATCAACGACTTGGGGAAAAAAGTAATCAAATATATGTATTATCTGCACCAGAGACCGAGTTTGCTCAAGCTGCTGATGACTATGAAAAAATAGCTTTTGAGCCTGATGATGGTTTAAGTCAAGAATGGCATTTAGTAGTAGTTGCTGATAACTATTCTAGCTGTTTGATCTGCCGCGAAAGTGTGGGTTCACAGTCTAAAAATCAACATATCCCAGAGATGACTCCTAGTTTGGATATGGATACAGCGCGAAGATTTGAGGGAGTTTGGACATCGGAAAAAAGGACCTGTCTAATGGCTGCCCAATTGTTATTAGATAGAATTAAGGTTTATCGGCCGGATTTAGTGGCAAAGGTTGATCAAGTTAAGCAGCGGTTTGGAATTGGGGAATTAATAAACAAGTCAGGAGTTAATTCCAGTCATGAATATGCTTGTGATATTGATACAGATCCCTTTGTGCAAAGGTTGGTAACATATCTGCAAGCTAGTCAGTATAAACTACATAAAGCTTACCGTTCAATTACGGCTCAAGCTCGGAAAGAAAGGTTAGTAAATTCCATTAGTACAGCAATTAGGCGATCGCTTGATCCACGGCAAATTCTAGAAGTTGCGGCTCAAGAGTTGGGTCAACAGTTACAAACCTGTCGGTGTCTAATTTATCGCGCCCAATGTACAGATGGTAAAGCCATAATTGAACATGAATTTTTAAATTCTGAGGTGACATCTGTACTAGGTCAAAGTTGGGAGTTACAACATAATCCTCTATTTCAGCAGGTAGTAGAGCGGGGGAGGGAGTATGTGTAGTTGATACGCAAACAGATAGTCAAGTCAAGAAATCACCGACTTTATCCAAAATTGTCCGGTGCTTTGGGGTGCGTTCTTGGTTAATAGAACCTGTATTATATCAAGGAAGACTCCTGGGAATTGTGGAGTTACATCATTGTCATTTTCCTGCCCATGAGTGGCAACCAGGGGAGGTAGACTTAGTACAAGCCATAGCGACTCAAATCGGTGCGGCGCTGATTCAAGCTGAATCTTTTGCAAATTTAGAAGAACTCAACCAACAACTAGAGGCTTTAGACCGAACCCGGAGGAATTTAATTGCGATTACAGGCCATGAACTTCGCACCCCTCTATCTACCATCCAAGTTTGTTTAGAAAGTTTGGCCACAGAACCAGATATGCCACGGGAATTGCAACAGGTGATGTTGAATACCGCGCTTTCTGATTCGGAAAGAATGCGGAAACTGGTACAAGACTTTTTAACCCTTTCTAACCTAGAAAGTGGCCGGGTAGAATGGCATCCTGAATCATTAACCATCCAAGAATGTATAGATTTAGCACTGAGTCGTTTACGGACGCGCTCTAGCCAAGAAAAGCTACCGCAAATTAAAATCCAAATTCCCCAAAACTTACCTTTAGTAAGGGCTGACGGTGATTGGTTGGTGGAAGTATTAGCCAAACTTATAGATAATGCTTGTAAATTTACTCCATCTTCAGGGAAGATTACTATTAATGCCATTAGCACCCTTGAGGAGACTCTAGAAGTCATCATATCGGATACAGGGAGGGGAATTGAACCAAACAGTCTAGAAATCGTTTTTGACCGCTTTTACCAGGAGGAAGGGGCATTACGCCGGACGACAGGTGGAACTGGATTGGGTTTAGCAATTTGCCGGCAAATTGTCAATGGCTGGGGCGGAAAAATTTGGGCCCAGTCGGCAGGTAAAGACCAAGGTAGTCAGTTGCATTTTACAATTCCTATTGTGCTGGGTAGTTAGGGGCAGGTAATAACCAATAACCAATCAGAGTGACTAAAAACTGTTACAGTCTATAACGGAATCGCAACATAAGTCGAGATCCGATGTTAGTATGCCCTAAAAACCTACAAGAGATAGATTATGGCAACTCTGACTGGCAAAACCCCAATCTTTGGTGGCAGCACTGGTGGTCTACTCACAAAAGCGGAAGTAGAAGAAAAGTACGCTATCACCTGGACTAGCCCCAAGGAGCAAGTGTTTGAAATGCCCACTGGTGGCGCGGCTAAGATGGTGAAAGGGGAAAACCTGCTATACATTGCTCGCAAAGAGTATGGTATTGCTTTAGGTGCGCAACTGCGCAAGTTCAAAATCACCGATTACAAGGTTTACCGCATTTTACCAAGTGGCGAAACCACTATGATTCACCCTGCTGATGGTGTCTTCCCTGAAAAGGTAAATGCTGGACGTTCTATGGTTCGTCACGTACCCCGCAGAATCGGTCAAAACCCCAATCCTGCACAAATCAAGTTCAGCGGTAAAGCTACTCACGATGTTTAATCGTTAGTGGGTAATGGGTAA
>OMJF01000186.1 GCA_900299285.1 Anabaena sp. 54
AGCTAATGAATTGGTAGAATTAGGAGTACCAAAAAGCGATATAGTTTTAGGTTTTAGAGCGCCTCATATCAGACAATTTACTGATTTTGCAGTGGGTTAGATTTTTGTATTTCAATCATCTATTGATTCTGTAAACAAAGATTCCAGATTTCGATAACCACTAACTACACGCACAATTTCAATCCCACCATTAATAACTCGATCAAGAATAACGTAACCATCTAAAGGAATACCCCGCAAATCAACCCTAATATTTTCATAGCTACGCCCCATATTAGACTCCAAAAGCAACTTCAAAGCCTTACTAATTACATCTTCAGGATTTGTATATCTACCCGTAGCAATTTGCGCTGGGATAATTTCCTCTAATTCCGGTTTAATTTGGATATTCATGATTTTACCTTTTTATCATTAAAAGCTGCTGCTAACTCAGGACTACTAATAGCGATCGCACTTTCATGCCATTCATAAATAATAGCATCAATCAAATCCCAAGCCTCATTAGTATTAGTGGTAGGTTGGGTTGAGGTACGAAACCCAACACCTTTATAATTTTACCATGTTGGGTTGCTACTACTTACGCTTTACTGGTTTTGCATCGGTTTAGATTTTTGGAAATTGATAATTAGTTAATTTTTGGTAATTTTTACATCAAAATAACACCAAGAACTGTCGCTTCTTTCGCGTCCAGTAGGAAGTTGAAAAGCCTTGATTTTTGCAGTAGAAATTTTAAAAATTAACCTGATCACCGTAGAAAATTAACATCTTCATAAACATCAGTTAAAAGACATTTAAAATTTAGACTTGTTAACTCTAATTCTTGATTTCCTCTATAACTATAAAGTTCCCATATTCCTGTATTATTGCGACGAAAACAATCAACTCTTTGACGATTTTGGCTAACTAAAACATATTCTTGTAATGTTTCTAATTCTTGATAGTCAATGAATTTATCACCTCTATCAAAAGCTTCAGTTGTAGGTGATAAAACTTCAATAATTAAACTTGGATAGCATTTAAAATATTCAAATTGTGTATCTCTTGAATCGCAAGTTACCATGATATCAGGATAATAAAAAATGTCCAGGGTTTCAATTTTCGCTTTCATTTCAGTAACATAAAGACGACATCCAGTACCACGAATATGATTTCTTACAAGAGCGACTAAGTTAGCAGTAATTGTTACATGAGAATCACTAGCTCCTGCCATTGCGTAAATTTGCCCTTGGATATATTCATGTTTAATGGGGCTATTTTTTTCTAATTCTAAATATTCTTCTGGGGATATATAGGGATGAGATTGGGTAAGAGTCATATATTTGTATGGTTAGTAAGAGATAAATTTTTAGGTGCATTTATAGTATAGCAATTTTTCAGATTTTCTGGATCAATGACAATTCATTTATGATTCATCAGCTAATAATTCTTCTAACATTTCCTCTGTAAGTCATTTAGTTTGAGCATTTTTACCAATTCTATCAAACACAGTTGCTAAATCTTTACCCTCAAAGCTATTCAAAATTTCATCAGGTAAGGGATCATTAAAATCATTGGGAACTGTAAATTCTCCTGTACATAAACCATAAGGTCTGAGTTGTGAAGATGTGGAGGAAACTGGTTTTATTTCTGCTATGGGTTTACCAGATTCAATGATAATTATACTTTCTCCTGCTGCTACTTGGTGAAGATAACTGGTCAGGTTTTTTTGAATTTCATCAATGTTTACTGTTAGCATGGGATGATTTTGTGGGAATGTTTATATTATAGTAAATTTCGTAGGTTGGGTTCAGCCACAACCCAACACATTTATAATGTTACCATGTTGGGTTGCTACTGCCTACGCCAACCTACGAATTATTAATAAGTCAAGAAAAATGAAAGTAGGATAAAATTTGATGTGAAACAATGATAAAATAAAGTAATGTCAAAAAAGCCTAAATTACTATAGAAAAGAAAACTAAAAATGGAAAGTTTAAGAATACGTTCTCGCATTGGTAAAGATCGACTATTAAAAATTCACTTACCACAGGCTAAAGAAGGAACTGAATTTGATATTATTGTCATTTATGAAATAGCTGTACCAAAAGAAGCAACAGCCACAGAAACAACCATGAAATTGAGTGATTTTTATGGTTGTTTCCAAGATGAAACATTTATTAGACATCCACAATTAGAACAACCTGAAAGAGAAACATTCTGATGATTTACCTATTAGACACCAATACCTAGATTATTTATCTTAAAGGTAAAAATATTCATCTCAAAGAGAAATTAGATAGTATCTCAATTTCGGAAATTGCAGTTTGTTCCATTGTCAAAAGTGAATTATTTTATGGTGCTATGCGGAGTGCTAAACCAGAGAGTAATTTAAAATTACAACAAGCATTTCTCGATAAATTCGTCTCTTTACCATTTAATGATGAAGCAGCTATAATTTTTGGTAATATCCGTGCTGAACTTACTAGCAAAGGAACACCAATTGGGGGTTATGATTTACAAATTGCTGCCATTGCTTTAGCTAATAATTTGATATTAGTTACACACAATACTAGGGAGTTTTCCCGCATTTCCCAATTACAATTACAAGATTGGGAAATAACATAATTAGACATTATAACTGGAAATTTATATGTCAGCAAAAGATTTTTTTCACAATGCAGTTAGATTAGCCTTAGAAAAAGTTCTTTATTTTTTATCCTTGATTTATTTTCATTAAAAATCACATCTTTAACCCAATGTACTTGATTTTCAATTAACCAATGTTCTTGGATTTTTTGTGCAAATATTTCCGCAGTTAATTTCTTGCTACTAATATAATATAAAGTTTGACTATATTCTTTATCCCCG